>JADFGI010000354.1 GCA_022567815.1 Nitrospinota bacterium | reverse complement strand
CACCAGCAGATTCCTCTTCACCAGCTAATTCTTCTTCAGCGGGTTCTTCGGCGGCTTCTTCAGACTCCTCACCAGCGGATTCTTCTTCAGCAGGTTCTTCGGCGGCTTCCGCAGACTCTTCACCAGCTAATTCTTCTTCAGCGGGTTCGTCCATAGCTTCTTCTACCTGAATCTCCCCGGCGGGTTCATCGGAGACGCCATCCCCTCCCTTAAGTTCACTTAAAAGAGATTCAATGCTTGCCGCCACATCGGAGGATTTTGCTCTAACGCCGGCATTAGATCCCATTGAAATTCCCTGGATCATTGCCAACGCGCGTTTCAATTCCATGATCGCCATGGATTTTTCGTAATCGCCCAATTTCTCATGCAATCTGGAAACGGTGTCACTCACCGTCTTCAGATTTTCTTCAATGGATTGGACTACTTTCATATTATCTTCAACTTCTGTTTTTATAGGCTGGATAGCCTCCTCAACTTTTTTAACTGCTGAGTCCACTCCACCCACTCTCTCATCGAGATCGCGAATGAAGAACAAAATAAAGACGATAGCCAGGACGGCCAATCCGAATCCTAAAAAGGCTACGGCCCGCAAAAGATTTAAATCCTCCTTGGCTTTCTCAACCGGGGGAACTGGTTTCGCGAATTCTTCCTTCACGTTCATAGGAGATTCCTTATCCTCTTGCGCGTAGTAGGAGCTGGCGTCCTCTTGCTCTTCTTTTTTAATTTCCTCGAGCTGGTCCTCCTCGGTCGTTTCTTGTTTTTCTTTCGGGGACTCGTTCTCTTTATCTTTATCGCTATCGCTCGTTGTCATAGATCCTCCAAATGACCTTTAAACCAGTTCCTGATTCCAGTGTTCAGATTTCAGTTGGGAAAACGGTTAGGGTTAAAAAATGTTGAAACAATATATCTTATTGCAAACAACTCCATTGGGAAGTAAGGGATTGAATTCCTCAATGGATTGGTTCACAATTATAAACTGCAAATAGATAATTAGCGAATTTTCGGGCTCGTTTCAATCATCCCAAACGCCGAATATGGGAGGTCGAAATTTTTTGAATCAATATCCGAACCGCAATAAACGACCCCGCCGCAAGCGGACAGGGTATCCGGCAAGGGTTTTCATTTAAAAGCCCTACTAAGCCGGGGGTGTAAAACCCACTTGTGGGAATAAATAGCGGATTTTCTTACACTTTCTCTGACCTGAAGGTATTGAAAATGAAGAAAGATATTACTAACGTTGACTGGGATTTGTCAAGAAAAATTAAGGGACTTTTCCTGGCCGTTTTCCTTGTTACCTTTGTGGCGAGGCCAGCCCTTCCGGCCCCGGCAAGTCCGCTGGAAGACCCTGTTTCCATTGACGCCGAACAGCTACGCTCTCTGCCTCCAGACAAAACCGTTATCATCGACACACGTTCCGGTTGGAAATACTTTTTGGGTCATATTCCCGGCGCTGTCAACCTTTCGGATTGGCGGGACTTCACGGAAAAACGGGAAGGCGTGCAGGGACTGCTGATAGAAGATGCAGATTTTATCGTCAGCATACTGCGTCCTTTGGGGATTGATCGGCAAAAAACCATTGTCCTCTATGGAGACCCGACGAACCGTTGGCGAGCGGATGGGCGGTTTTTATGGATGTTTGAGCGTTTTGGATTTGAATCGGTTCGTATCCTGACCGGCGGGCTGGACTTTTGGAAAAAATCCGGAGGGAAAATTCAAAGGGGAAAACAGGACAGGGGTTCACCCTCCATGTTATCCGCCAAGGATATTCATCTGGATGATAAAGTGTCTGCAACGGGTCCGTGGATCAATGAAAACCTTTCGTCGGGCCGCCTGGCCGTCATCGATAATCGGACCAAAAAGGAATACGATGGCGCCACTCCCTATGGATCAGCTCGTGGAGGCCATATTCCGAAAGCCCTTCACATCCCCTGGGAACAATTTTTTACGGAAATCGGCGTCTTAAAAAGCAAACCGGATTTGTCCGCCCTGCTGGAAAAAAATGGCATCCGTTCCGATCAGGAAATCGTGGTGTACTGCACAGGAGGAGTCCGATCGGGCATGGCCTATTATGCCTTCAGAAGCCTGGGGTATTCGGTACGCAATTATGACGGCTCGTGGTGGGATTGGAGCCTGCAGTCCGAATTGCCGGTGGAAGGGGTTCCTAGATAGTTCAAACCTTATTTCACCGCAACACCCTCAGGGTGACGGCGCGAAGATCGCAAAGGAAAGCAAAAAGAAAATTATTTTGACAGGATTGACAAGATCAACAAAAATCCTCATTCCCCGCCAAGATTGCGGTGGGCGTGGAGAAACCTTTGTTAATTAATCCCTCGCCTTTTCAAGGGAAAATATGAAAGAGAATTTTATCCCTCCTCACCTTAGTCCTCTCCTCCTCTGAGGAGAGGAAATTATAATGAACACCTCGCCCCTATGGGGAACACACACAGTGTGACAGGCTGGGATGAGGGGATGGTTGGAACCACAGATGCACACAAATGGGAAAGATAAAAAAATTGTTGCGGAGATCATTGGACTGTCATTGCGAGCATAGCGAAGCAACCCAGAGACCCTGGATCTACCCTTTCAGGGCACGAGAGCTTAGGAATAATATTACGGCCGCGCCGCTTATCGCGGCTCGCGATGACATAGTAACTTGTAGTAGCACAGGTTTTCCAACCTGTGCTCAATTAATGGTTATTTGAATGGGCATTCCTAAATGAGCGAATTCATTGCCGTTGCCAAGGTGGCGGACATTCCACCGGACAGTCGCAAACGCGTGGAAGTCAACGGAAAGAAGATCAGCATCTTCAATATCGACGATCAATACTACGCCATTTTTGACACCTGCCCACATAAAAAGACCGCTCCCCTGATCCGTGGGACGCTTGACGGCATCGGCATCAAATGCCCCAACCACGGCTACCGCTTCGACCTAAAAACCGGTGGCTGCAATATCGACCCCAACCTGAAAACCCAGGTTTTCCCCGTTGAGGTACAGGGGGACGATGTCTGTATACAGGTGGGTTAGAACGGATCTTCTATTGAAAGAAACTGGATTTCGGATAGTATACGAAACAAGATACGCTTTGTTATTAATTAGTGTTGGAGAAAAATTTAGATGGAAGAGATATTTCATTCTAGACCTTTTAAGGTAAGAAACGCTGATGAATATGATGTTTCCAACATTCTAAATTTGTTTGTAAGTCCAACTGATGGAATGGCTAATCCCTTCGATTATGAAAATTCCATCATTAAAGGTCGAATGGGATCAGGTAAAACGATGTATTTGCGTGCAAATCACGCATATCACCTTTTTCGACTGGTGCCTTGTTTAATTGATGGTAATGACGAACTTATTTTACCTGTTTTCATAAGACTTAACGATTTTCAACACATCACTAAGCCGGAAGACGTTTACAGAGCAATAATCAT
>JADFGI010000022.1 GCA_022567815.1 Nitrospinota bacterium | reverse complement strand
GTGTCGTGCACGTTCATTCTCAGTAAATTTTTTATGTACAATTTAGCGAAGAAAGAAGATCGTCGATTTTTAGCTAATTTTTCCAAATCCGAGAACCTGACTCACATTTACAATTTTTCCAGGGAACTCCGATACAGTCCCATTGCCAGGGTGTTTTTGACGGGATATCGCGAGCTGTTTCTTTTTCAGGATATGGCTAAAAAAGAAAGAGATCGAAGGGGAGAAGCACCATCTTCTCATGGGGAACCGCTGACCGCCAAAGACATAAAAGGAATCAGCCTGGTCCTGAACAAGGCTATCAACCGGGAAATCACCCGGTTGTCTAGAGGATTGGATTTTTTGGCGACGACCGGCAGTACAACGCCTTTTATTGGATTGTTCGGAACCGTTTGGGGCATCATGCATTCTTTCCGGGCCATCGGGGTGAAGGGATCCGCCAGTATCGGCGGGGTGGCGCCGGGAATTGCCGAGGCGCTCATTGCCACGGCGGCAGGTTTGGCGGCGGCCATCCCCGCAGTTATTTTTTTCAATTACCTGAACAATAAAATTGGTTTGTTCACAGGTTTGATGGACGATTTTTCGAATGACTATATGTACATGGTTGAAAAAAATTTCATGCGGGAACCCGGCAGGGAGAGTATGCTTGATTACTCCTGACCCAGGTTTGAAAAAATTGAGTTTTTCCTTGGAGGGGCAAGGATGTTAAGAAAGCGACGGCCTATGATGGCGGATATCAACGTCACCCCCTTTGTGGACGTTATGCTGGTGCTTCTGGTGATATTCATGATCACGGCCCCCTTGATGCAGGATGGGGTGGACCTTCAATTGCCGAAGGAAACCATCGCCCCTGTGGACATTAAGGATATTCCCAACATTTTCCTGCAAAGCAATAAAAAGATTTTTTGGAACAAGAATGAGCTGGGCAATCTGGTGGATTTAACTCGAAGCATTGGGCAGTACCTTCAGGGCAATAAAGATGGAGGGGTGTATTTGCAGGCCGATAAAACGCTCGACTATGGGTTTGTCATGCAGGTGATGGCGACCATCAAGCGGGCAGGGGTGACAAAAATCGGCATGGTCACGGACCCTACAGGATGATGAGGCTTCAAATTGCCAGATCGTGGGATTTCAACCAAATGTTGGTGGCATCCGTATTCGGCCATCTGTTGTTGTTGACGTTTGTCATATTTTTGCCCAAAACGACAGTTCTGGAAAAAATCATCATTCCCGCGTTTATGGTGGAGCTGGTCGAAATTTCCAAAGGCGAAAAAAAAACCGCTTATGAACCTTCTCAGAAAAAAAAAGCTCATAAAAAATTGATCCCCATTCCTGTTGAAAAAACAAAGCCTTTGGCTCTTGCCAAAACTGTGAAAACCCTCACTCCGATAAAACCCATAGCCACTCCCAGATCAATCGAGCCGATTCGGCAGTCCATCAAGATGCCGGCTAAGCCGAAAACCTATAAGGTCCAGCGCAATGCATTGGATCAGATTTTAAACAGCCTGAATCAGTTGAACAATTTACCAGAAAAGTTGGATAAAGATTTGGGTCAGCTGGCCAATCTGGTGCCAAAAGTTTTCCTCAAGAAACCTGTGATAAAGAAAAGCCAGCCCATTCAGGAAACAACCTTTGATGAAATGAACGCGTTGAAAAATAAAAAAGTGGAGGTCCTGCCAAGCAAGGTCGAGCCTTTGTCGATGGAAAATCCCCTGGATCAGTTTGAAAGTTTGAAAATGGAGGAAACATTTGAGGTTGAACTCCCTCCCTATGAGCAGGCAGTCGAAAAAAAAACCAATTCCAGATTGGAAGAGTTGGAGTTTGCTTCACTTTCGAAGAACCCCGTGAAATTGGAAAACAAACAGGATGAAAAATCATCGGCGGACCTGCTGAAAGAGTTGACGGAAATGAAGCAACCGCCGCTGACAAATAAGGAACCGGCCATAGCTCCAAGCCAGGAGATAAAGGTTCCGTCCAAATTACAGACTCAAGAGAAATCCCGGGCGTTTGATTCTATTCTGAAGAAACTTGATTCCCTGAACACCAAACCAAAAGATATCGACACGAATATCGTGGTCCCTGAAACATACACCCAAAATTACCAGAGCGACATACGCAAAGTAAGCGTTCCAAAACGGGTGCAGGTAGATGTCTTTATTTCACCCAATCAGGCTTATGTCCAATCCTCAATCCTAGGGAAACCGAGCGCCGATGCACTTGCATTATACAAGGGGATGATTCTTGCGAGAGTGTTCGGGAACTGGCGCGAACCGCTGGGGGGGAAATATAACAATGAAGTCATTTATTCTTTTAATATTTACCCAAAGGGGAATATCGACCGACTCGACCTCAAAAAAAGTTCGCGGGTGGAGTTGCTTGACAGCCTGGCCTTACGCGCCATTCGCGAATCGGAACCTTTTCCCGAATTTCCAAAATCATTAGATTTCCAAAACCTCAATATTAATATTCATTTTAAATACATTCCGGAAAAAACCAAAACATGATTTTTAAAACTATCCTTGCGGCGGTTATTTTAATCCAGATTTTTCCTTCCTCCGTTCCTGCGCAAGATTCTAAAATTCGTATTGAACTGGAGCGTGAAACTCGTAAAAAGGTAAATATTGCCATCCCTGAATTTGTTTTGGAAAAGAACTATGAAGATCCTTCAGGACTTGGAAAAGAGTCGCGAAAGATTCTGGAAAATGATTTAAAGCTTTCCGAACAATTTGTCTTGATCGACCCAAGCGTTTACAAGGAAACCGCGCTTCTGGAGCAAACGCGAAAGACCGTGGATTACCACAGCTGGAATCAAATGGGGGCGCAATGGTTATTGAAAACAAATTACAAGATCAATCCGCTTGATAAATCTTTCAACGTTACCTTTCGATTATATGAAACCGCAACAGAGCGATTTCTCCTGGGAAAAAGATATACTTCCACGAAAAAATTTTTGCGCAAGATTATTCACCGGTTTGCCGATGAAATCGTATTACAGTTGACAGGAAAAAGAGGCGTCGCGGAAACGAAAATCGCGTTTTTGTCTGAAGTCAATCGAAGCAAAGAGATTTATACCGTGGATTTCGACGGATACGGTTTGAGCAAGATCACGGATGAAAACAGCATCATACTCACCCCCGCCTGGTCGCCGGATGGGGGTTGGATCGTTTACACGTCCTATGCCGCACGCAACCCGGATTTGGTCATAATTTCCTCTTCGGGCCATAAAAGAAGAACTCTGTTGAAATTGCCAGGTCTCAATGCCGCGCCAGCCTGGTCGCCCAATGGCCAGCGTATTGCGATGGTATTGAGCAAGGACCGTAATTCCGAGATTTATGTTTTGGAGAAAACCTTTGGTCTCAAGCGGTTGACCCGGCATTTTAATATCGACACCTCTCCCACCTGGTCACCGAATGGAAAAAAAATCGCGTTTACATCAGATCGATCCGGCACCGGAGCCCCGCAAATTTATGTTATGACGGTTAGTACAGGAGACAAGAAAGGGGTCAAAAGAATATCCTTTGGGTCCGGGTACAATGACGATCCCTCGTGGTCGCCGGACGGAGATAAAATTGCTTATACCGCCCGTGTGGGCAGAAAGTTTCAAATCAAAGTTTACGATTTGAATACCAAGAAGAGCAAGCAGTTTACATTTGGTCCGGGAAGCAGTGAACAGCCTGCCTGGTCGCCCGACGGCCGGTTTATTGTTTACCGCCACCGGGAAAAGGGACAATTGCAAATCGTTACTAAATCAATAAACGGAGGCAAGGCGCGGCAGTTGACTTTTGTTAAGGGAGGCGGTTACAGCCCAGCTTGGTCCCCATACCCCAGAAGGTGAATTTGCGGCGGGAAAAGCGCGGAATTACATACAGTTACACTTACTATGTATTTATTCTCTTACTCCCATAGCCCTTTCATAATCGGTTCTTCATCTCGAGTTCATAGACGTATTGTGATATAAATCAAATAGTTTGGTATTGCTAATGAGTAAAAACCATTGTACAATTAATGTAACTCTTAAAGTTTCCTTTCCTTACATTGACTTAAGCAATAATTAAATTTGCGGGTTATTGGTTAAGGTTTTAAATTTTATATAGATAGGTTAACAAAGTTTCTGTTTTTTTAACTGAATTTTACCAAAATAAACATGAGGGTAATTATGCGAGGACACAAGGTTTGGATCGGTATATTGGGAATAATTGTTGGGTTGGTGTTTACGGCATCTTGTTCGAAAAACCTTATTCCCCCCGAAATCGAGGCGACCGGGACCATTGGTGACAGCGAATTGGAAGAAGTCGCTGAATCCAATGGAGGCATCCAGGGGTTTGCTCCCGAACAAGACTTTCCTATTGATGGAAGCGGGTCCGAGGAATCAGGTTTTGTGCGCCAGGAAAGTATGGCTGATGCCGGTAACCTTGGTGGGTCTTCGGCAGGCTCAGGAGATTTTGGGGCGGGTTCCGATTTGGTCCGTGAAGAAAACCTGACAGAGTCTGGCGCAGTCGATGGAGCCCCCATTATTTCCCAAGGAGATGGGTTCTCCGGTTCAATGAGTGGAAATGGTGGTTCGTCGAATCCTTTTGCCGCAGGGTCCGGCAGTGGTCTGGGCGCAGATCAGGGAATCCAGGAAGCCAGGTTATTTTCCTTCAGGCCCACTTCCGAGTTGAAAGACATTCATTTTCAGTTTGACAAGTATGATTTGGATTCGAGTTCCAAGAGTATCTTGAAACAGAATGCGGATTACCTCAAGCAACATCCCAGTGTTAAGGTTGAGATTCAAGGGCATTGTGATGAAAGAGGGACCAATAATTATAATCTGGCGCTGGGCCAGCGCCGAGCCTCCTCTACCAAAAGATATTTGGCTTCACTGGGTATTCCGGAAAACCGGTTACACGTAATAAGCTATGGCGAAGAGAAACCCTTTTGCAATGAAAGTAGCGACAGTTGTTGGTGGCGAAACCGGCGGGCTCATTTTATGGTTGCCGAATAAGCCATCCCTTGGTAGCTTAAGCATATCTTGATAGCTTGGAGAGAACTGGATCGCAACGGAAAACCCGTTGCGATCCATCCATCCCCAACTCCTCTAATTCAGGAGTGGATTCCCGCGATATAGAGTAAAATTTTCTTCCCCCTTTTTTGCCAATGAAAACTCATAAACTCCTGTGGGTCAGCGTTTTTTTCCTTATCCTAGCATTTTCTTCCCAAACCGCATCTGCGGGGCTTTTTGACGATGACAAGAATAACTGGAGAAGGATTTTTGCTGAAATAAAGAAGATCAACGCCCGGTTGGTTGAACTGAAAACGGGCAAATTGAAGGCCATTGAAAGCTTCCAGCAAGATTTATCCCGTCAAATCGAGGATATTAAGAGTTTGCTTCCCAACCTGCAGGGGAGCGTTGAGCAGAGCCAGGCGGAAATTTCCGGGTATTTCAAGACCACCAACCAAAAATTGGCGGATATTGAAATGCAAATCAAGATGGAAATCATCAAAAACGTCAAACAGCAATTGGCTAAACTTGACCAGCAAATCGCCAGCCAGCTAAACCGGCAAAAGATTGCCAACGATCAATTCCAGGACAACCTCGCCGAGAAATTCAGGGATCTTAAAAGCGGAATGGCCGCGGATATGGAAAATTTCGCAAAGCTCAACCAGAAAAATTCTCAGGAGTTGGCCCGGTTGAACCGCGATACTTTGGCTATGGTGAACACCCAGAAACAATCCCTTGACAAGACCAATGAGATTATCAAATCTGAGCTGATTCCACAGATCAGCACGGAGATGTCTAAAACAAGCAATGCGTTCCTTGCAAGTGTGTCCCAGGCGAGGAAAGAAAATAAGGAGGCCTTGCGTGCAGGTCTATCCGGTATAGAGGCCAAAAATCAAAAATTGCTGGAAGTTCTCGAAAGGAACCTCAAAGAGGGAGAAGCAACCCGAGGCAACATAGAGCTTCTTTCAAAAAGCATGGGCACGACTAATAAAAATGTGGTGCTTATCCACGATGATATCGTGAAACTCAAAGACGGTATGGTCCAGCAAATGGGCACTCTCTCCAAAGGTCAACAAAACCTTGCTGTTCAAGTTAGCGCCGGTTCGCAAAAAATGGATAAGCAGATAGAAATTATTTTCAGGAACATGAGGGTTGCGGATGAAAAAATCAATAAACTTGCTGAAAGTCTGAATGGTTTGCAATCGAATAGCCTGGCATCAAGAGCCGACCTGGCCTCTCTCCAGCTGAATATGGCTAAAGTTCTGGGAAACAATGCCCTGAATGGAGAAAAACTCAATAAAATCATCACCTCCTCCAGCGAGCTTGCAACCCACAGCCGCGAACTTGCAATCCAAAACAATGAGATGGGCCAGTCCATCACTCAGCTTGTGACCCACAGTGGGCAAGTCAACCAATCACTGAAAAACGTGGGCCAGGCTCTGCAAACCATTCAGGGAGGGTTGGCCAATGTGGACAATGTCAATGAAAAGCTGACGACGTTGATTGGTATTTTAAAGACCATAGCGGCGGAGCAGGGTAAATTTGCCGAAGTCATTACCGGTCAGAGTGAGATCAAACAATTCCAGATGGAGTTGAATCAGGTTCAGGTGAAAATGAGTCAGGCGCAGGCGGAAATGAGCCAGGCCCAAATTCAGATGGGCAAAAATCAGGGAGTGATCAATCAGACTCAGTTGGACGAGAAGCAGATCCTGGAGCAGACGAACCAACGCCAGGCCCGCATCTTAAAAGCTCAGGAAGAAATCAAAAGCTCCCAAATCCAAATTATAAAAGCTCAGGGAGAAATCAGAAGCGCCCAAAGGCAAACTCTCAAGACCCAGTTCGATGTAAAAAGGAACCTTGCTGATTTATCCCGAAAGGCCAATGTGAATATCTCCCGGAACGATGCCATCAGGAAGACTTTGGCCAACTTGGGCAAAAAATCATTCCGTCCTCCGTCCCCAAAACAGTGAAAACATATCCAAAGTTTCCAACCAATTTTTTGTTAGAAGCAGAACCTGAATTTTTACCTTCACTGATTCCCTCCTGTAATTTATAATAAATCCCGATTTAACACTTTTACTTTTCTGTTTCTGAAAATGGCCAAACCCGTTTCTGAATACGTTTGTCAAACATGCGGTCACCGCGCGCCCAAGTGGCTGGGAAAATGCCCGGAATGCGCCGAGTGGAATTCCTTTTCCGAAGAAGTGCTTCGAGGCCGCAGAAATTCAACAAAACCACAAACCACCGCTAAAGGCAATGGAGGGGTCCAACCGATCACATCGGTTCAAGCCTTGAATCAAAAGCGGTGGACCACCGGCATCAGCGAATTTGACCGCACCCTGGGAGGCGGGATGGTGGAAGGCTCCCTGACTCTTATCGGGGGCAATCCGGGTATCGGAAAATCCACCCTCCTGCTACAAAGCATGGGTTGCCTGGCCAAATCAGGCCAAAAGGTTCTTTACATTTCAGGAGAGGAATCCCCGGCGCAAATCAGATTGCGAGCCGAGCGGCTCGGCGCCCTGTCCGAAAACCTTCTCATCAGTTCGGAAATCTGCATCGAAGAAGTCCAACGCCTGGTCGATAAAGTGAACCCCGCCGTTCTGGTATTGGATTCCATTCAAACTTTTTTCACATCGGAATTGTCTTCCGCTCCCGGCAGTATCGGACAGGTTCGGGAAGTGGCCTTCAAAATTTTTCAGGACGTGAAAAAGCGGTCGCTGGCGGCCTTTTTGATCGGCCATATCACCAAGGACGGAGCCATCGCCGGCCCAAAAGCGCTGGAGCATATCGTGGATACGGTGATCTATTTCGAAGGCGATAAAGGCCATTCCTATCGTCTCCTTAGGACCATCAAAAACCGCTTCGGGCCGACGCCGGAAATCGGCGTTTTTGAAATGCGCCCGGAAGGGCTTGTGACCGTTGAGAATCCATCGGAAATTTTTCTTGCCGAACGGCCCACCGACTGCCCCGGTTCTGTCATTGTTTCCAGCCTGGAAGGCAGTCGGACTCTTTTAGTTGAAGTTCAGGCGCTGGTGAGTCCCTCGTCCTCGATTGGCCTTCCCCGGCGAATGGCAACCGGATTCGATCAAAACCGCATGACCCTGATGATCGCGATCATGGAAAAGCGGCTGGGACTGCAATTCCAGGGGGAAGATATTTTTGTCAATATTGCGGGTGGAATCAAAGTGTCCGAACCCTCGATTGATCTGGGAATTGCCGCGTCCATTGCCAGCAGTTTGAAAAACCAGATGATCGACCTGCAAACGGTAATGATCGGCGAGGTGGGGTTGACAGGTGAAGTGCGGTCCGTCATGCAATTGGAACCGAGGATCATTGAGGCGGAGCGGTTGGGATTTGATCGTTGTATCGTGCCTTATACAGCTAAAAAAGGGAACTGCCTTCCAAAAAGCCGTATGGAACTTTGTTTTGTGAAGGACCTGTCCCAGGCGTTTGAAATCATTTTTGCGTCATGAGATGAGGTTGAATATATAAATGGATTGCCCCGTTTCACGTCATCAATTGAAAAAGAGATGAAAGTTTCAGCCATCATTCCCGCCGCCGGCCAGGGAACCCGCATGGGTTCTTCCACCCCCAAACAATATCTATTGCTGAAGGGACAACCCATTCTCCATTACACCTTGCAGGCATTTGAAGCCTGCGAATGGGTGAATTCAGTTACCCTGGTCGTCCCGGCAAAGGATATAGGCGAGGCCCGAAAGAAATGGGATTACAAAATCGTAAAGAACATCGTTGAAGGCGGAAAAGAGCGTCAGGATTCAGTTTACAATGGATTTAAAGCAATCGATGCGGATACGGATATCGTCATCGTTCACGATGGCGTGCGTCCTTTTGTGACTCCCGATTTGATTCGACGAAGCATTGAAGCGGCTCAGCAATTTGGTGCAGTGATTACCGCCATCCCGGTGAACGACACGATCAAACAGGTGGATGACGAGGATTTTGTGACCCGTACCGTAGATCGAAACGGGTTATGGCGGGTGCAAACGCCGCAGGCATTTCAGTATGCTATTCTTGACCAGGCCTTCCAAAAGGCGGTGAACGATTCCTATTATGGAACCGATGAAGCATCTCTTTTGGAGAATGCAGGGATAAAACTGAAAATTATCGAAGGGTCCGAATTGAATATCAAGATAACCCGCAAGGAGGATATCATTCTGGGGGAGGGAATTTTATACAGTGGGATGTTTGATGGTGATCGCTGATATTTTCGGCTCCTACCGCAGATCGTCATTGCGAGCATGTGATGTTTCACCATTGCCTTCATGCTCCGAAGGAGTAGGAGGGGTATGGCGAAGCAATCCAGCTCCCAAGGGGGGAGGGCTAATTCGCTAATAGGTTGTCTCGCTACGATAGTTATTTAGCGCAAAATAAAATTATTGAATATTGCCCCCCATGCTAATGGGCTGGATCGCCGCGCCGCTTTTAGCGGCTCGCGAAGACGAGATGGACGACACTGGGAAGGCGATGGAAGAGCAAAAACAAAAATTACCATGTTAAAAAAATTATTTGGATTTATAAATTTATTACTAAGGAGACCGATCATGCTTGATGTTGGAACACAAGCTCCTGATTTTACCGTACAGGATCATCATGGCAAGAACGTCAGTTTGAAGGATTTTCGCGGCAAGAAAGTGGTGATCTGGTTTTACCCGAAAGCCGATACCCCCGGTTGCACGATGGAGGGCAAGGGTTTCCGCGATGATTATAAAAATTTTGAAGATAAAAACACCGTCATTCTAGGCGTCAGTCTGGATGGCGTCGCGGGAAACAAAGCCTTTGCTGAAAAATATTCTTTTCCCTTCCAATTACTGTGTGACGTCAATCGCGAGATCGCCTTGGCCTATCATGCGGTAAAAAGTGCGGAAGACGGGTACGCATCGCGCATTTCCTACGTGATCGACGAAGAGGGAAAAATTCTGGAGGCCATTGAAAAGGTCGATACCAATAGCCATTCCTCCGACCTTTGCGCTCGTATGTAACCCGCTACGTGCCCCTTACAGGGGAGGAGAATATTAGGGCTGACGCTCGCTTTGCTCACGAGCCCTGGAAAAAATGTAAGGAGAATTAATTGTACTATTCAAGATACGGTTAGCAAAAAACCCATCGCCCGTCAATATAGGGTCCAGCGTCACGCTGGTCGTGCGTTAACATTTGTTCCAGCCCACAGGCTGGTGAAATTTTGGAGAACACATGGCTTACAAAGATTTTCTCGTCCGCAAAACCATGAATGAACAGGAGAAACAGAATAAAAAAAACCTTCTCCACACGCGCATTTCTCCTGTAGATTTTGAACGGGTGAAAACCGTTGCCGATCTGGTGGATTCCTTCAGTGGCGGTTCCATTCAAGCCCGCAACATTGGTCTTTGTGCCAACGTATTTAAAAAAATGCTGACCGATGCCGAGAGGCCTACCATCATGCTGGGCCTTGCCGGGCCGTTGATCGCCGCTGGTCTGAGAAAAGTGATTCGGGATATGGTCCATAATAATATGGTGGATGTGATCGTATCTACAGGAGCCATTATTTATCAGGATTTTTATGCGGCGTTGGGAGGCGGGCATTATTACGGGAGCCCCGACGCGGACGATAACGAATTGCGGGAGTTGTTCATCAACCGGATTTATGACACCTATGTCGATGAAGAACTCTTCGCTGAATACGATTCCATGATAGGGCGATTTGCCGGAACTCTGGAACCCAGGCAATACTCCAGCCGGGAATTCATCAGCAAATTATCTGAAACGATCGATGACGAGGATTCGATTCTGGTCACCGCAAGAAAAAACGGCGTACCTATCTTTTGCCCGGCTATCAGCGATTCCAGTATAGGCATTGGCCTGACAGAGCATTATCATGTGTCCAAACAAGAAGGCAAAACCCCCATCACCATCGATACCATTCGAGATAATTATGAATTGACGCAGATTGTGACGAAATCTCCTGGGACCGCCGCGTTTTATGTGGCAGGCGGCGTTCCGAAAAATTACATCAACGACTCCATCGTCATGTCCTATATTTTTGATAAGTATACGGGCGGGCATAAATATGCGTTGCAAGTGACTACAGATGCACCGCATTGGGGGGGCTTGAGCGGCAGTACGCTGGCCGAGGCGCAATCATGGGGCAAGGTCAACAAGGAAGCTGATTTCGCAATGGCATTTGTCGAGCCCAGTGTTTCACTTCCCTTGATCTACGGCCACGCGTATCAGCACCAGTTCCATAAAGACCGGAAAAAACTGCAACTGAAATGGTCCGGTGATATTTTGCAGGAATTAAAAATCGTAAAATAAATCGTACAAGGCGTTTTGAATGGACAAAAAAAAGCAAGTGGTTTTTGTGCAACCGGATCAGGCGCCGTCTTTTGACCTCAAAGGTATTTGCATTGACCAGCTATTGCCCAAAGAGGCTTGCAGTCAATTTTCCGCCTACCGGGTAAAAATGAAGCCGCATCAGGTGAAGAAGACCAGCTACCACAAGGTGGGCGAAGAGTTGTACTATGTATTAGACGGCTCCGGTTCGGCGATCCTGGATGGCAAAAAATACATTTTGACGAAAGGTTGCTTTTTCCGCGTGCCTCCCGAAACCCTGCACCAGTTCATCACCGAAAACGATTCCCTGGACCTGTTGAATTTCCACAGCCCGCCGGTATTTTCCGATCACGATACTTATTTCGAGGATTGAACCCGGCTCAATCGGCATTAACGTCCACGAATATGCGCACGTCGTCTATTTCTGGAGTGGATTTTAAACGTTTTTTGAGGTCTTCCAAAAAAGGATTAATTTCACTGATCGATTTATCAGGGTCCACCTGAAGGTAAATTTCGACGAGGGTGGTTCCCTTGAGATAATGAACCCGCATCCGGGTTCGTTTTAAGGTAATATCAGCGTCGGCGATCATCGGGTCCACAATTTTTCTGAGATCCTCCCGCGTTGCTGAGTAGAGTTGCAGGAGGTTTTGGTCCTCCTCTCCGTCAACATGAACCAGAACGTCCTGAACCCTGTTGAAGGCGTTGATCAAGCTTCTCCGCACCCGTTCCGCCGCCGCGTGTCCTTCCGTCACCGTCAAATCGGTATCCACCAGGATATGGACGTCGATAAAGATTTCACCACCAAGGGTCCGTGTTCTCAAATCGTGAAATTTAATGACTTCGGGAATGCCGTCAATGATTTTTTGAAATTCCTGAGTTTGGTCTTCACTCAGCCCCGTGTCCATGAGGTCACGCAGTCCATCGGTGAGAATATCATAGCCTACCTTGAGGATCATTAAGGCGACCACTCCCCCTGCCAGAGGGTCCATGACAGGATAGCCAAAATGGGCTCCAAGGATCCCGATTAACACCGCTACCGATGAGATGGCGTCGGAACGATGATGCCAGGCATTGGCGATTATCGCCGGGCTATTGGTTCGTTCGCCGACGATCCGTGTGTAATGAAAAATCCCCTCATTGACAAAGATGGAAAAGGTTGCCACGCCAGCCGCCAGCCAGGTGGGAACGAGCTGGCTTCCACTTGCGATCACTTGCCAAACCTCGTACCCGATCCAGATTCCCGCTAAAATAATCACGCCACCGACAATGGTGGCGCCGATGGTTTCCGCCCGTCCGTGACCATAGGGATGGTTGGAGTCCGCCGGCATTTGACCGATTTTATGTGTCGCCATGACAATTGCATCGGTTAATAAATCGGACAAGGAATGCAGGGCGTCCGCAACCAGCGCGGTGCTATTTCCCGCCACTCCACCGATGAACTTGGCCACGGAAAGCAGCAAGTTGGCGAAAGCGCCGATCAGGGTCGCCTTGATTCCCGGTGAAATATTTGTGAGGTTGGACATTAATATTATTGAAAAGCTTTTAACGGTTTATTGTTTGGGACAAATTGAGCTTATGTTAAATAGGATGGAATTAGAGGTTTCAGGATTTGTTCGTATGACCAATATGGCTATTTAAGTTTAAATATTTTAAAATTTTAACATTGGCGGCAGGGAAGGGGTATTGATTAATGTTTTTCAATGAAACCCATTTCCATTGATCGCAACACGTGGTGTGGATTCTTCCCTGTTTAAGGCCGCAGATGAAGACATGCAGGGTGACGCGGAATTGTGTGTAACTGTGTTTGATGGTCATGATCTTTTTTTTGATCGTAACCTGAACTCCCAATTCCTCCATTATTTCCCTCTCAAGACACTTTTCCGGACTTTCTCCCTTTTCCATTTTGCCGCCGGGGAATTCCCAAAGCCCTCCCATGAGGCCTTTTTGGGGCCTTTGCTGAATATAGGTTTTGCCGTTTCGTTGGATGACCGCCGCGCTGACTTCAATTTTCTTTGCCGCGGTTTTAATTTTTTTTGGCGGAAACTGTGCCTGCACTCCGTCCCGTTTCGCCCGGCAAACAGCGTTCAGTGGGCACAGCAGGCACAAGGGTTTTTGCGGCAGGCAACCCGTGGCTCCGAGTTCCATGAGGGCTTGGTTGAAATCCCCCGGAGCGCCGGAAGGGACCAATTTTTCGGCGACCTGCCACAACCGGTTTTCTGATGCCGGGTTTGAGCCGTTTTCCCTAATGCAAAATAACCGCGACAAAACCCGTTTCACGTTGCCGTCAAGAACCGGAACGTTCCGGTTGAACGCGATGCTGAGGACGGCTCCGGCAGTGTATCGCCCGACTCCCGGAAGTTTCAAAATTTCATCCCAGGTATCCGGAACACGGCCTTGAAATTCCTTGACGATCATTTTTGCCGCCCGGTGAAGATTGCGGGCTCTGGAATAGTAACCCAAACCTTCCCAGTGTTTCAGGACGCTGGCTTCATGCGCCCTGGCAAGAATCTTGGCGGTGGGGAAGGATTTTATCCATCGTTGGTAATACGGGATAACGGTTTTTACCTGCGTTTGCTGAAGCATGAATTCCGAAACCAGGATGCGGTACGGGTCCTGAGTGTCGCGCCAGGGAAGGTCGCGTTTTTCTTGTTGATACCATTTGGCAAGTGATGCCTGAATGGACTTAATAGTTTTTAAGCCTGGCATGGCGAATTTGGTCAAACGCCGATAGCGTCCTTACTCCATATCACTTTATGAAGTTGGGTTTGGAGGCGGACGGAAAGGTTGTCTTCAAGGACCCATTTGGCCAGGTCTTTGAGATCGAGTTTTTCGTAGACGGGAGAAAATAAAACCTGCGCTCTTTTATGAATCGAGTATTTGGTAAGAATTTTCCTGCTCCAATCGTAATCCTTGCGGTTGAGGATCACGAATTTCACCTCATCCTGCAGGGTCAACCCGCTGAGGTTTTCATAATTGTTTCGGGATTCTTCCCCGCTTCCCGGACATTTCAAATCCATGATTTTGATGACCGGTTGCGGGACCTCATCCAAAGCGAGTGAGCCCCCTGTTTCCAGCATGACGGTGAATTGCTTTTCCAGCAAAGTTTGCATTAAAGAATACACATCTTTTTGCAACAAAGGTTCTCCTCCGGTTATTTCCACCAGGGAAATCCCAAAACGCTCAACCGCATTGACGACATCCGTCACGGTCATCTCTTTACCCTCATAAAACGCGTACTCGGTATCGCAGTACGTGCAACGCAGATTGCATCCGGTGAGGCGCACAAAAATGCAGGGAAGTCCGGTATGGGAGGACTCGCCTTGTATGCTTTTAAAAATTTCGTTGATTTTCAGCATTATCAGATTCTACAACAAGTCCGGGACAGGATCACCATCAATCACCAGCGTGACGCTGGCCCGAAATTAACGGTCGATGGATTTATGGCTGACGGAATCTTGCTTTGTGATGAAACCATTTGTTCGTCGTTGCGCCAGCCTTGGGGCTGGACCCAGAGCTGACGAACGATGGGTTAATGGCTAATTGAATTCTGCTGGGCGAAGAAATTAATTGATCGTCTTTAAGGAGCGTCAACGACGAAGCCATCCAGCCCATTAGCATAGCAATTTTCAATAATTTAATTTTGCGCTTGATAACTATCGTAACGAGACAACCCGGTAGCGAATTGGCCCTCCGCCTTAGGAGCTGGATCTACCCTTGCGGAGCACGTGTGATATTTCCACAATAACCTTCATGCCCTTAAAGGGTAAAAGCTTCAGAATAATATAACGGCCACGCCACTGGAAGCGGCTCGCGATGACGAGGATGACGGTTCTCTGAGGCTGGTGAGCAAAGCGCCAGCGTGACGCTGACCCCGCGACGCGGGGAGGAAGCTTGGGCCTGACGCTACGCGAGGCCCTGAAAATATACAAGGCACTACTAATACTATAAATGTACCTCTCTTAAAACATACAAGGGGTAAATCCAGAGACTCTGGATTGCCGCGCCGCCTGTAGCGGCTCGCGATGACGAGGATGACGGTTCTCTAGGGCTCGTGAGCGTAGCGATCGTCAGCCCTCCTGCGTAGCAGGCTTTTCCTCCCCACGTAGTGGGGCGGGGTTAACTGAAACTGAGGCGGCTGGTCAATATTTTGGTTCCCATGCGGACTTTTGCGCTGAAATCGGACCAGGATTTAACTTTCGCCATTTGTTTCATGATATAGGTGGGCTGGCTGTAAAATCTTACATGGCATTCGTCCTGAATTTCCCTCAACGTCTTTTCGGTGAAGTGCCGGTTCCAGAATTGGATTTTAAAGTCGGGAGTGGGATTCTCCGCGAATTCTTGCCAGTAATCCCTGGGGATGATTCCTTCTTTAAGCATTTGGAAATACAATTCGGTTTTTGGATAGGGGGTGCAGATGGAGAATTGCGCGTAATCGGGTTTCAACTGTTTGGCAAAATCGACGGTGGC
>JADFGI010000021.1 GCA_022567815.1 Nitrospinota bacterium | reverse complement strand
GACGCGCTCAAGGCAGGAGAATTGGCTGGGGCGGCTCTTGATGTCTATGAAAACGAACCGAAACTCACTGATGGCATGACCGAACTCAACAACCTGATCCTGTTGCCGCATATCGGAAGCGCCAGTACCGATACGCGCAATCGCATGGCCCTTCTGGTTGCAGACAACGTCCTCGATGCCCTTGCGGGGAAAAAGCCGCGGTCACTTGTTCCTGGTTGGTGATGAACTGAAGTTTTAAAAAATAAGTTTCTCAAACATTAAATCGAAAGTGGGCGATATCGCCGTCCTGGAATACGTAGTCCTTCCCTTCGATGCGTAGTTTTCCCGCTTCTTTCACAGCGCTTTCGGATTTGTATTTGACCAGGTCGTCATAATTATAGATTTCGGCGCGGATGAATCCTTTTTCAAAATCCGAATGGATCACGCCCGCCGCTTGCGGAGCTTTGGAATTTTTCCCTAAAGTCCAGGCGCGGTTTTCTTTCTCGCCCACAGTGAAATAGGTGATCAGATCAAGCAACTGGTATCCGGCATGGATCATCCGGTCCAGCCCGGTTTCCTGAAAGCCCATTTCTTCGAGGAACATTTTTTGTTCCTCAGGGTCTTCCATTTCCATGATTTCCTGTTACAGCTTGCCCACCAGCGCGACCACTCCCGCGCCTTCTTCCGCCGAGTGTTTACGGACGACCTTGACGTGTTGGTTTTCCGATTCCGAAGGGTCGGCGATATTGCAGACATAAAGAACGGGTTTCGCTGTGATTAAGGTCAGGGACTTGAAAAACCGGGCTTCTTCCTCAGTGTGAGTTTTAAGAGTGCGTGCTGGTTGTCCGGCATTGAGGATTTTTAAAAGTTGTTCGATCACGCCCATTTCAAAAATGGCTTCCTTGTTGCCGCTTTTGGCGATTTTAGCCAGCTTGAAACTTCTGCGTTCCAGCGATTCCATGTCGGCGATCATCAATTCGGTGTTAATGACTTCGATGTCGGAAAGAGGGTCCACTTTGTTGCTGACGTGCGGGATATTGTCGTCTTCAAAACAACGGACCACATGCGCTATGGCGTCCACTTCGCGGATGTGCCCGAGAAATTTATTCCCCAGTCCTTCTCCCTTTGAGGCTCCCTTGACCAGTCCCGCGATGTCCACGAACTGCAATGTGGTGCGGATGGTTTTTTCCGCAGGGACCAGTTTGTCGATCATATCCAGGCGCGCATCGGGAACCGCCACCATGCCGTTGTTTGGCTCGATGGTGGTGAAGGCGTAGTTGGCCGATTCCGCACCGGCTTGGGTGAGGGCGTTAAAGATCGTCGATTTGCCCACGTTGGGCAGGCCGACCAGGCCACAGGTGAATCCCATAGTTTCCTCTTTTTTAAAATAATTTCAGATTAGCGATTCCGGCGCAAACAAGGCAGGAGTTCCACTCATACTCAATAACCCGGAACTGGCGGGGGTATCAAGGGAAAGACCATAGTAAATCCAGTAGGGGAAATGAGCAAATTATTTTGCCAGGAAAACGCGACCAGCATCAAACTTTCTGCCGATAACGAATATATTTCACCAATCCGAAAACCGCAAGCGCCGCCGCGAGATGTTTCGCGGTGTGCCCGCTCATCAGATTAAGGGTTAAGGCATATATCCGATGGTCCAGCAACTCGAAAATTTTCGCCAGCCCATACCAGGCGATCACTTCAATCAGATACCGGCCTCCGGTATATTTTGGTTTAAAAAGGATGAGAATGACGGGGATGATCAGGATAGGTAAAAACTGGACCAGCGCGTAGGCCCGAAGGTCGCCATGTCCAGCGGATTCGGTGACGCTCCAGTAAATCACGCTACCGCCACCCACCACCAATAAAACAGGCAGGAGGACTAATCCGGATTTCAGGTGAATCCGTTCCGCTATGATGGTCGAAAAAAACGCCATGAAGACGAGTGTCATCGGCAGTCGATCCCATACCAGGGTGTCGTTGGATGGCGCCAGGTGGAAATAGGTGGAGCAGGGTCCCAAAAGGATTAAACCGATAAACACGAAAAAGAAGGGGACCGCTTCGAGCCGATTCGTGAACCGGGTTTTATCTTTCCAATGCCTCCCAAGAGCAAGCAATCCCAGAACGCCCACCAACGAAAATGGAACGTTAGAGGCCACATCGCCAAAATTCGGAATGCCCCAAAAGGATCGTTTGTCTGCAAAGAGGAGGTATTGCTGGTCTTGCGGGATGGGTGGGAAGGTGAAGGTGATAGAAATTCCTGCGGCGGCTATTAAAAAAATAATGCCTGTTTTGACGGATTGGCTCATGGGAAGGCCTGATGTTGGGACCGTGTAAATTCCGAATAAATGAAATGGAACCACAGATGAACACAGATGGACACAGATAAAAACTTTTCACCACAACACCCGCAGGGTGACGGCGCAAAGCACGCATAGAAAACCTTGAAAAATAGTGGGGTTTTGGTTTCTTTGCGATCTTTGCGTCTCTGCGGTAAATAACGGGTTTTGTTTTTGCGTTATTTTGTAACGGTCTCTCTCTCGCATCGCCGAATGTCCACCAATCGAAGTTCCACTTTCTTTTGACCGTTCCAGGTATTGAGATGAATTTCGTAGGCGATGTCCACCAAGTCTGCCGCCGGATCGATTACGGCGAAGGCCTCCGCCATGCCGAATCCGATGGCATCCATCCTGGCATTTCCTTGAACGGCGCGGAAACGGACATGATTCTCTTCCTTTCCCAAGGTGCGAAAGTTTTGGATTCGTACGCTGTTCGCCATGAATACGGGAACCGGATTCTCCGCGCCAAAGGGTTCCAATTGGGAAACCATGTTAAATAAATTTCGGTTGATGTTTTCAATGTCTAAACGGGCGTCTATCTGTAGCTCAGGAATCAGGTCCTCTTCTTTAAGAAAACTATGCCCGATCTCATTGATGGCTTGCCGGAATGGTTTTACGTTATTCTCTGCGATGCTCAGTCCGGCGGCGTAAGCGTGACCGCCGAATTGGATGAAGTGTTCCGAGCATTGGGAAAACGCCTTGAACAGATTAAATTTTGGAATGCTCCTTCCAGAGCCTTTGCCGGTGCCGTCCGAAAGCGCGATGAGAACGGTGGGGCGGAAATATTTTTCCACGATGCGGGATGCGACGATGCCGATCACGCCTGCATGAAAATTATCTGAAGCCAAGACGATGACCCGGTCCTTTTCCAGATCGACTTCGCGGTCGATCAGGTATTCCGCTTCTTCCTGTGTCAATTTTTGAGTTTCTTTTCGTTCGGTGTTGATGGCGTCGATGTCCCGCGCCATCGTCATCGCTTCCTCCAAATTGGTGGAAGTCAGAAGATGCAGTCCGGCATCGGCCTTGCCCATCCGGCCAGCGGCGTTCAACCGGGGACCCAGGGAAAACCCGACCGTACGGGCGTTTATTTTTCCATCCACCCCGGCAACAGATTTGAGCGCCACGAGGCCCGGCTTGGCGGATTCAGCCATGACTTCCAATCCATGAGAACACAAAATATGATTCTCCCCGGTCAGCGGCGCGACATCGGCGATGGTGCCCAGGGTGAACAGGTCGAGATGCCGTTTCAAATTGGGCAGGCGGCTTTTCTCCCATCCCGATTGATGATACAGGGCCGACCGGATTGCTGTGGCGAGTTTGAAAACGATGCCCACGCCGCATAAAAATCGGTAGGGGTATTGGCAATCCGGCTGATGCGGATTCAGCACGGCAACGCAGTCCGGTAATCCGTCCGCGCCGACCTGGTGGTGGTCGGTCACGATCACGTCCAATCCGATTTCGTTGGCGATTTCCACTTCACGATTGCCGGTGATGCCGCAGTCGGCGGTTATCATGAGGGCGCTTCCCTTTTCGCGGATTGTGCGAACGGCAGAGGCGTTGAGTCCGTAGCCTTCGGCCATGCGTTCGGGAAGGTAGTAGTCGATCGACACGCCAAGGTCGCGGAAAAAATGGATTAAAAACGCGGCGGAGGAAACGCCGTCCACATCGTAATCGCAAAAGACGGTGATCTTTTCCTTTGCCTCAATCGACTGGATAACACGGTCCACAGCTTTCCGCATTCCCGTCATCAAAAACGGATCGTGCAGTTTCGTCAGATCCGCATCGAGGAAATACCGGGCTGAGTCGGCGGTGGTCACCTTGCGGTTGACCAGGAGTCCGGCAACGATGGGAGATATTCCCAGTTCTTGTACAAGCGCGTTGACCGGCTCAGGGGATGGTTCTGAGATATGCCAGGTTTTGTGGAGTAGAGAAATCATGGAAAGTAACCAGCGTACCGCTGGACCAATTATTAACGTTCGACCAGCGTGATGTTGGACCAAATACTAACGTGCGACCAGCGTGACGCTGGACCCAGTGCTAACGTGCGATGGGTTTTTGAGGAAACATTAGTTTTCCTTTAATCCAGACACTTTTGCAATATATGAAAAAGATTTATATTTGCCCCCTTCGGTGAACGGGGAGCACCCGGTTCCCCCCTTTTTAAAGAGACCTTTGCATAAGTGAAGAATCCTCATAGGATTTACCCTGAACACCTAAAGACGTCATCGCGAGCCGCAAAGCGGTGTGGCGATCCAGAGTCTCTGGATTTTCCCCTTCGGGGCACGAAAGCTTCGGAATATTATAACGGCTTCGTCGCTAACGTTCCTCGCAACGACGGGTTATGCAAAGGTCTCCTCCCATGAGGGAGAGGGATTTTTTTGTTCTTCCTCATCTGTGGTTATCTGTGGTTCCTTCGTTCTTCGACAAGCTCAGAATGACATGGCTCAGGACAGGCTCCTGTGGCTCCATCCAATCTCTATTGCTTTTAGAGTTGCCCCTAATTTCTGCCAGGTTATTGAAAAATCAGGCCTAGCGATCGAATTGAGAGTAAATTTAACTTGTATAAATAGATATAAATTTGTTAAAATATAAATACTTTTTAAATAATGGAAAAAGTCTTTGTTGACTGATTTATAAACTTGGCCTACTATTAGACTATTCCGTAAAAAAATTGTCATGGAGTTTTGTTTCAGTCAACAGCCGACTTTTTAGAAAGGGGCAGGATTGTGGCCAAGTTCAATAATATCAAACAAGTAAGGGAATCCCAGATGATGAGCAAAGCTGAGCTGGCGCGTAAAGCCAACGTGACGGTTCAAACCATTGACCGAATTGAAAAAGGCAACGATTGCCGGTTGGATACCAAACGAAAGATCATTTTGGCTCTGGGATATGACCTGACCGATCGTTCCACCCTTTTTGATGGCAACGGTGAGGTAAAGGGGTAATCCCTAAGATCGAAAACAGAATTGCGGCGTTTGAAATGTCCCTGAGTTATTTGGAACACAAGGGATTAGGAGTCGTGAAAGTGTCAATTAATGGTGACAGGTGGTGAATATTGTGGTCATTGATTTATCGGAGAAAAACAGGGGTTTTTATACAACCCATTTAAAATCAATAAGTTATGAATTTTCCGAGGTTTTGGTATAGTGTTTGCTGTTAATAACTCATTCAAATGATTGAAGATATGCTTGCCAACTTATCCCTTGAAGCCAGAACACAGGAAACTCCACAGGAAACTCCATAGGAACCGTTATGTTTTTATCAGAAAAAACTCCCTTGCTAGCTGTTGATATTGGGACCCACTCGGTCAAGTTGGCGCAGATATCGGGATCCAAAAACAATTTTGAATTGATGAATTTCTCCATCATGCCACTCAAGGAAGGTTGCATTGTGGATGGGGTGATCCAGCAACCCGACGAGGTGGTGGATACGCTGGAGAAAATGATCAAAGTGGAAAAAATTGATACCAAATATGCCGTAGCCTCGATCGCGGGAGAAGCCGTGATCATCAAAAAAATTCGCGTCCCGTTGATGACGGAGGATGAACTCGCTGAGAACATTAAAAATGAGGCGGAGCAGTACATCCCTTTTGATATTGACGATGTCAGCATTGATTTCCAAATTTTGAACACCAGGGACAGTGGTTCGGATGAGGATCAAAAAGAAGGGACGATGGAAATCCTTTTGGTGGCGGTTCAGCGGGACATCATCGATAGCCGTATCGACATCCTTTACGACGCCGGGTTGCGACCGGCAATTATCGACCTCGATGTTTTTGCCATGGTCAACGCCTTCGAGTTGGGAGCGGATTTGAATGCCAGGGAACAGGAAGCGATTGCGGTCATTGATCTTGGAGAATCATTTACGCACCTGAACATTATGCAGTCTGGCCTGACCGCATATACCCGTGACATTCCCTTTGGCGGCAGTCAATGCACCAGCAAACTGATGTCCAAATTTGATTTGCCCTATAAAGAAATAGCCAAACTTAAGTTTGGCGTCATTCCGCCTGAAATAAAAAGTGAGGATGTGGTCGAAGTCATCGTCAAATCCTTCGACAAAATTTTGAATGAAGTTCAAAAATCTTTTGAGTTTTTCAGCACCACGTCCAACAACCAGGTGGACAGAGTGCTGTTAACCGGAGGCGGAGCCCTGATAAACGGAGTCGATGGTTTGTTTTCCCATCACCTGGAAACACCAGTAGAAATATTGAATCCGATGAAGGCAATCAAAGTCAACAAGCGTAAATTTGATCAGGATGCCATTGAAGCAATGGGTCCTTTATCCACCGTAGCAATTGGTCTGGCCGCCAGAAGGTTTGATTACCAATGATAAAAATCAACCTGCACGATTACCGGGAAGAATTAAAAAGGTTAGCAATCCAGAAACAGGTTCTGATTTCGGCCTCGATAGTCATGGTGTTCGTTTTCATGATCCTCGGCAGTTGGCTGATTGATAAAAGCCGGATCAGCAGGGTCGATATGGAAGTCAAGGATCTGCAACAGCAGGTCAGCGTTCTCCAGGGCGAGGTGAATCTGGTCAGGGGCATGCAGGCCAAACAGAAACGGGTGGAAACGATCCTCACGGGAATAGAAAATCTGCGGGCCAACCAGATGCCGGCCACGCAGATTCTTTTTGATGTCAACCTGAGTGTTCCGGATGAAATCTGGTTGACCAAAATCACCCAAATGAGTAAAGCCGATCTTGCCAGGGAAAGAGTTCCAACCATTTTTATTGATAATGTCGCCGCCAAAGAGGCCAAAAATAAAAGAAAAAAAAGCAGTGCAAAAAACCCAAAAAAGGAAAATAAGGAGTTTCTACAGATCGAAGGTCACGCATTGGAAGACGATGCTGTTGCCAGATTCGTGGAGCGATTGGAGGAAATCCCTTATTTCAAGATGGTTTTTTTGTATAAAACCGAGCAGACCCTGATTGGTAAAACAAAAGTCCGAAAATTCTCTATTTTTTGTTATAGGCCTTCAAATCACAACAAAACGGCGGCTTAAAACTCATGATTGATAAACTTTTTGAACAATTGCCCTATGAGTTTTTGGAAAAAGTAAGGTTTTTTCACTTGCTATCAGCTAGTGCGGCCATAGGTTTGCTGTTGTTTGTTGCTTACTTTTTTACCCTCTATCAGGATTCCCAGACGGAGTTGGCCAAGCTCCAGACTCAAAGAACCCAAATCGCGCAAAAGCTGGCAAATTTTAAAAGGCTGGTGGCTCAAAAAGATACCATTGCAAATAACCTGGCCCGCGTGACCGGGAGACTGGAGGCATTTAAACAACAGTTGCCGAGGGAAAAAGACATGCCGGGTTTGTTAAAGGAGGTCTCTGGTTTTGGCAGTGACAGGGCAACGTTTGACGTTACCAAGTTTCAACTTGAGAATGGCAGGGTGGGGGATTTTTACAAGGAAATTCCAGTGGCCATCCAAATGCGGGGAACGTTTTGGGACACACTGGATTTTCTGGACAAAATGCAAAACCGTCTTCAACTGGTCAATTTTTCCGATTTGAAGATGAAACTGGGAACCGAAGCATCCTTTGGAGGAAATAGAGAATCCGCTCTCCAAGGTTATACATTGATTACAAATATTACCGTCAACACCTATGCCTATATTGAAGGGTCGGAAAAAGTAGTGGGAGTGCCGAATAATTCGATCCAATAGAACTAAACCGAGGTTGTCGGAGCTTTCATAATGAAATTGGGATCAAGCCATAAACCGCCAAAATTCGTCATCACTCTGGCAATAGCGCTTTTTATTGTCGCGTTCCTGGGTGTCACGTCGCTTTCCATCGCTTTA
Organism: Nitrospinota bacterium; assembly: GCA_022567815.1. GTDB lineage: Bacteria > Nitrospinota > Nitrospinia > Nitrospinales > VA-1 > JADFGI01. Next base: position 7,682 of record JADFGI010000021.1, on the reverse strand, counting down.
GAGAGTGAAAAGGCCGGCTCAAAAAACCGAAAAGTGATGCTTGACAGGTTTTTCCAGTTGACCGGGATTGAAAAAACCGCCCATCAAATGGACGCCCGGCTATTTGGAGATCGGCTGGAACAATCGCAGTTTCCCCCAGGTCAAATCATGATGTTGAAAAACATGATGAACAGGGTATATGAACCCGAAGAATGGTTGCAATCCATCCGGCACCGCATGTTGGCAAATTACCAACCCCAATACATGAGAGCCCTGTCCAAATGGTATCAGTCTCCCTTGGGCAAGAAGATTGTCAGAGCAGAAATGAAGGATTTAAGCGAGGGAATGACGGAGGAGAAAAAAGTGTTTCTGGACCAGCTCAAATATTATCCGCCAAAGGAAAATCGCCTGGAATTGGCTGAGCGATTGGAAACCACTGTGGGAATGACGAATCACACCATGGATACGTTTCTGATGTTTGTGAGGGTTTTGTATCCTTTCCATAGCAAGTGGAAAGGTCAACCGGTACGAAAAGTGAGCCGTAATATTCGGGATGACAATTTTGATCTTGAAAGAGAATATTTTCTGCAGTCATTTTTATATAAATTTCGCTATCTCTCGGACAAAGAACTTTCTCAATACGTTAACTTTGCCACATCCTCAGCCGGAAAATGGTTTTACCGGTCTTATTTCCGCGGCTCCAGGGATGCGCTGGAACAAACGTCGGTCAAGGTACAAAGGCTCATGGATTTGATCCAGGGGGAAATGGAAGCGGAGAATGGGAAATCCGACCTGTTAAAAGAGATCGCCCCTCCCGGTCAGCGATATATTTTTGCCAGAATGCGGGATCCGTTCATTCCTTTGGTGGACCCCCAGGAAGGGCTCATTCAGCCGGCTGAAAAAGATGAATCTAAAATGGAATTCCGAAAATTTGCTGATGAATTGAAGAATCTTCCGCTAATTCCCATGGAAGTTTACCGGAATATTAAAAATACCGACCCCAGACTTTATGCCGATTTGGAACATTATGGCGGACTCTTCAGCCGGGAAGAAAAAATAGCCTCAATGGGCGAGAGTGATTATTTTGATACGGTCAATAAATATAAGGCTCTCATTCAAAAAGCCAACGAAACCAAGCCCAGCATGATTCTCACTCCCATCCAGACGGATTATGAGAGTTTGAAGCTCGTGGGCGTCATTTGGAAAAATAACGAAACCATCGCGTTGATTGAAACCGGTGACAACAAGGGGCATTCCGTCAAGGAGGGCGACTTGTTGGGGCCAAATTTTGGCGTGGTCGAAACGATCACCAACGACCAAATGCTCATTCTGGAACAGACCCGGGATTACCGGGGAAATATATTATCGAATAAGAAGCAACTTGAATTTATCAATGAAGCCCCGGAGGAAGGGTGAGGAGCCATCGTGAATAATAAAATTTTTCGCATGAGCTGGCCTGTTTGGGCAGTTACTTTTTTGCTGGCCGCGCAAGCGGTTGTTGCCGCCGAAGGTTTTACGGCCATAGCAGATTCTGCCCCAAGGATACAAGCGGAATCCGGTTTGAAGGGTTTATCTGTAATGGCGGAGGACCGTTCGGGGCACAAGAATTTCCGCACTGGCGGAGTGGAAAATATGCTCATGGCACAGATGGAAGAAACCCTGCCTCTGGAAACGATCAACCCGGAAGTCTCCCAGACGATCATGGATGAGGCGGAAATCATCCAGTTGACGACCGAGGAAGGACCAGGCGGTGAGGCGATCATTACCATTGAATCCAGCAGGGCCATTCAATACACCGCGTTCAAGCTTTTGAATCCTCTGCGGCTGGTGCTGGATTTTCCCAAAATGCGGAAGGGGTCTTTAACGGATCGGATCGAAGTCAACAAAGGGGTTGTGGAAAGTATCCGTGCGCTTCGCTTTGAAGAAGCGGGGGTATTGAGGTTGGAAATCGCCCTGAATAAAGCGACGGGGTATGATATCCAAAAACCGGTCGATAACCAACTGGTCATCCATTTAGAGGGAACCTCGGCCCAGGCTCCCGGTCCTTTAATGGGGAAAATGGATTCCGCGAAAGAAATGACTCAGGAAAAAAAATCCACTTTTGAAACAGCTCAAAAAGATAAAGAGAAGTTGGCGGAGATTGAGGTCGATCCTTGTGAACCGCTGTTAGGTGGGGAAAAAGAAAAAATCTCCCTGGATTTTCAGGATGCGAACGTTCGCAATCTCTTCCGCATATTTTCTGAAATCAGCGGTTTCAATCTGATTCTCTCCCCCGAGGTTGAAGGGATAGTGAATATGCGGTTACTGGATGTTCCCTGGAATGAGGCATTCGAGATCATCCTGAAGAACAGCGGTCTTGGCAGGCAGTGTTTGGGTAAAAACATTATTCGCGTGGTTTCTCTGCAAACTCTTGCCCGGGAAGAAGAGCGGGAGGTTGAAGAAAATATCAGAAAACGCGACAAAGAAGTCTCGGAAAAACTGGCGGCTGAACTGATTACCGAAGTCATCCGCATCAATTATGCGGATATCAAGGAAGTCGCCATTAACCTTGAAACTCTAAAGACCGAGCGCGGAAAAATAACCGTAGATGCCCGGACCAATACATTGATCCTCACGGATATCGATGAGAATTTAGCTGATATGGTAAAACTGGTGCGCGTGATCGATATCCGGACGCCTCAAGTCATGATCGAAGCCAAAATCGTGGAAGTTAATAAAAACGTCTCGCAACAGTTTGGGGTTCAGTGGGGACTCACCACCCCCGCCTCAGGTGCTTTTAATGGCAATACGACTGTCACATCGCCCACTGGAGCAAATCCTCCATTTAATGTTGACTTGCTTCCAGGGGGAACAGCCCTTCTCGCCGGCGCCACCTCAGGGTTTGCTTTAGGGTTTAAAGGTATAGCAAATAGTTTGAATCTGGATATTCAGTTGACCGCGCTGGAAAAGAAAGGCCATGTGCGTATCCTTTCCAGTCCCAAGGTAACGACGCTGGATAACAAAGAGGCCATTATCAAGAGCGGACGGTCCATACCTTTTCAAACATCTTCCGCCAACGAAGGAACTAAAATCGAGTTTATAGATGCTGAACTCAGCCTGAGAGTTACCCCGCATATCACCTCCGATGACTATATCAATATGGTGATCGATGCAACGAAAAACTCGGCCAATCTGGCTGTTATTGTCAATGGTTTTCCGGAGATCACCACCAAGGAAATGCACACTGAGGTTTTGGTGAAGAATGGGCATACCACCGTTCTCGGGGGAATCTATGAAAGTGAGGTCAAGCGGAATCAACAATCGGTTCCGCTTCTTTCCAAAATTCCATTTCTGGGGGCATTGTTCAGGAATCTGGATGACGCTGACGATGTGAAAGAGTTGTTGATCTTCGTCACTCCCACCATTCTATCCAACGCATATTCCAAAATACCATGAAGCGGTTGAATATCGATCTGGCCGACAGGAGTTATGAAATCCTGATCGGCCGGGGCCTTTTGCAGAGGACGGGGGAGTGGGTCATGGCGATTGCCAAACCCAGCCAAGTCGTCATCGTCACCCATCCTTCCGTCAACCGGCTGTATGGCGAGAAACTTTCTTCAGGCTTTTCCCAGGCGAACCTACCCACCCACTTTATAGAAGTTCCCGAAGGCGAGAAATCCAAATCCCTTGCCCAGGCAGAAAAAATCTACGATAAACTGCTGGAGTGGAAATGCGACCGGCAAACCGTTCTGGTCGCGCTCGGGGGAGGCGTCATTGGCGATCTGACAGGGTTCATCGCGGCCACCTATGTGCGCGGCGTGCCGTTCATCCAGGTTCCCACCACCCTTCTTGCCCAGGTGGACAGTAGCGTGGGAGGCAAAACCGCCGTCAATCATCCACTGGGCAAAAACATGATAGGCGTTTTTTATCAACCTAAATTGGTGGTGGTTGATCTTGAGACACTCAAATCCCTTCCTGAAAAGGAGTACAAGGCTGGAATCGCCGAAATCATCAAACACGGGGTGATTGAAGATGCCAGGCTGTTCAATTTCCTGGAGCGTCAATTCCAAAATATTCTTGCCCATGATTCCAAAGCCCTGGAGCATATCATTGCCACTTCCTGCGCCATCAAAGCGCGTGTGGTTGAAAAAGACGAGCGCGAGAGTCATTATCGGATGGTCCTCAATTTCGGTCACACCATTGGCCACGCCATTGAATCGCTGACTGGTTATTCTACGTTCACACATGGAGAAGCGGTCGCCATTGGCATGGTGTATGCGGCCAAATTATCACAACTCATGGGCCGTTGTAGCGAGGCCGTGGTCCATCGAATCACCGGTCTGATCGAAAACTTTGGCCTGCCCACCCAACTTCCCGACCTGAAAGCCGAGGACATTATTCAATCCATGTACCCGGACAAAAAGACCGCCCACAAGAAGATCCGCTTTATTTTGGTCAAAGACATCGGGTCCATCGAAATCGTTGACAATGTTGCGGAATCCTTCATCCAGGAAGCATTGCAAGGATAGCCCCCACTTCCCAAATTTGTAACTTTTGGTGTCATTAGTATAAAAAATAACACTCTATTTGGATTGTTGCATTAGCCCTGTCTTCCATAGTTTCAGGCGCCAGGCTCATAACTGATCAAATCCAAGGTAAAATCAATAAATTTATGGAAATTCAAATTAACTCCCTGAAACAGGTGATTTTGGCTCATATTTTGCTTTAAGTTACTCAAAGGACTTTTTTAAATCACGGTATACACAGTTTCAATAAGAATATAGGTGTGCACGATTGCGTGTTGTTGCTTCGCTTTAAAACCAGCCAAAACCATCACCAGAAATTTAGAATGATCTTCTCAAAAACAAGAAAAAATGTTTTACAGATCTTGCGAAACGAACGGGGTTTTAGTTTGATCGAAGCGCTTATGGCGGTAACGCTTTTAGGGGTGGGAATTTTTGCAGTGGTCGGAACGACCAGCACTATTATCGATAAAAACAATGAGAGCCGACAGTCTTCAATAGCCATGACCCTTGCCCAGGACAAGATTGAATATTTTAAAGGGATTGGCCAGGCCTGGTTGTTGGCGGGTGCGAATGGGTTGGACTCGCCTGATATTGTGAGTGGGACATGGACTGCCAATACTGGAGGGGAAACTGTTGACTCCGAAGGTAACGCCGCTGTCAGCGGTTCTACTTATAACCGATCCTGGACGATTACTGACTTGGCTGGAGAAAATTTCTTGTTTGGCCTTTCAGTTACCATGACCTGGCAGGATGATGGGACCAAGACCTTGCAACTCAACACTCAAATGACCCAATAGAATGAACTTGGTGAAAATTAAAATAAATTTTATCAAATATTTAAAAAATGATCGCGGGCTGGGTCTGGTCGAAGTTTTAATTTCGAGCGTAATAGCCGTAATTATACTGGCGGCCACGGCTTTATTGTTCACCCATAATCAAAGTATATTGAAAAACGAAAGTGATAGTACCAATATCCAGGCGAAGGGACGGCTTGCTGTTGATCGGATAGAAGAAGAAATTCGAATGGCAGGATTTGGTTTGCCTCCTTTACAGGGGGTGACAGCGATCAACGCCAATTCGATCAGCTTTCGTATTAATCTGAATATTGTTCGCACCACCACTCCTCCCTGCACCCTCCCCTGCATACTAGGGGAAAAAGCCGGAAGCTTGGGAGACACCACTCTCACCGTAATTGATGAAACCGGATTTTCCAGCGGAGACAAGATCGTAATTCGCAACCCTAATTTTAATCAATGGGAATTGAATACGGTGACAGGAACGTCCTCAGGAACTTTGAACCTGGGAACCGCTTTGTCGCAAGATTACGATTATGGAATCAACACCAACCTGGTGACCGTGAACAAATACAGCGATGTCACTATCGCCCTTTCAGGCACAAATATCATTCGGACAGTGGATGGCACAGCCACGAATTTGATCAGCGATGTGAATGCGACAAATGGAATAGCTTTCAACTATTACGGTGTGACCAATGCAGATGAGGTTATAAGGCTGGGGTTCAACTTGAGCCTTGTTGATCCAGCTAATCCGGCCGCTACTGTTGAGTTTAAAACCGATATTTCTTTAAGAAATTCTTGACTGGGATGAAAATCATGGATTCTTTCATGCAGAATAATAAACAGTCTGACTCAAAATATCTGGCTAACGAATCCGGATTCGCGTTTGCCATCACCCTCATGCTTTTGGTGGTTTTGTCGCTGCTTATTGCCGGGGGAGCCAAATGGTCCGCTCAGGATATTACGAGAGCCAGCAAATATAAGAAAACCAGAGTATCTTTCTATATTGCGGAAACAGGTATCCAGAAGGCTGTCAATTTCCTCAATTACGATAACCTGGGAAACAGTCCGGGAGCTTCAGCAAACGGTTTTGATGATGAGTTGGCTGGAACCACCTGGCCGGCAGCGTTTGCTAACGCCGCATTTGGAGGCGGGAACTATACGGTCACGGTTGCCGACAATGACGATAACGATAGTGATACCACCGATGATGTCGATCATACCGTTGTATTAATCTCCACCGGTACCAAGAATGGAGAAACTACCTCTATAGAGGCGATTGTCAATCGTCCAACGTTTAACCCAGCCTCGGCCATCACCACCGCAGGCAATTTGACGGGAAGTGGCACCTTTATGGTTCAGGGAGATTGTGGGAGCATCCATACCAACAGCGGATTCAATCAATCCGGGGTCAGCGGAACGGTCACCCAGGGGACAACCGCTTCGGGAGCTTGTTCGGGAGCCACCTGTACCGCTTCGGGAGCGGCTGAGCACCCGATTCCTATCGTGAACGTGGCAGATTACAAGGTCTACGCCAAATATGTGTTAAAAAACGATGGAACTATATTGGATCAGTCCACAGGCAATGTTTACACCAATTCAGGACCCAATTGGACCTATTCAACATCAGGGGATGGCAACACACTTTTTGGGGATATTTCCAGACCCGGTGGTTTGTGGAAAATGAATGGCGCCGACCTTGCCGATGGCATTTATTACGTTGAAGGGAATATTAATGTTTTAGGAACTCCCGATCCGTTTGAGGTGACCATTTTTTCTGAAGGGTACATAGATTTTGGCGGCAATGGGACAATAGTAAACTACCAGGGTGGCCCCTCGCCTGACATCGACCAACTTTTTTTGATCGCGGGAACCGATCTGGAATTTTCCGGAAGTCCCAGCAATCAAATCGAAGGGATGCTGTACGCCGGTGAGCAGATGAGTATCTCGGGAACCGTTGATATCAATGGATTCATCGCTTCCGCGAATCTTGCAGATGTGGAAAATTTAGTCAGTCCTGAAAGCAGTATTTCAGGAAGTTTGACCGTCACCTACAATTGCAACGCTGTCACTCCTTTCTTCAGCGATCATGTCATTATTTTGTCCTGGCAGGAGTCGTGATTTAGAAAAATAAATTTTTCCACTTAGAGCCTCTTTATTTTTTAATCGGCAACTTGCGCCGGGAAAGAATGAGGTGGCTCTTTAGTTCTCTGCCCCAAAAATTTTTTGCCTTCCACGCCAGCTTTTTTGCGATCTGTTGATCCGCGTCCATTTTGAATAATCCAATCCTTAGTGTTGTCTAAAAGTATAAATTTTATATCCATTGTATAAATTTGAATACAATAAAGACCCATAGTCAGACTTCGGCTTTTCGCCTGTAATTTCTAATAGCTATAAAATC
>JADFGI010000353.1 GCA_022567815.1 Nitrospinota bacterium | reverse complement strand
ATGTATCCCTCGCGCAATGGAAACGGCCAAACTGTCCAAATAGGCTGATTTCCTTAACCTTTTTTCCTCACGTGAATTCGTTATGAATCCCACCTCCACAAGAATGCTCGGCATCTTGGTATCGTGGAGAACAAAGAACGGTGCTTTCTTGACGCCGAGATCTTTCACATTTGAGTATTTCTTTTTAACCCAACTGTGGAGACGCTCCTGGACATGCACCGCCAATATGCCAGAATCGTTGATTTTGGTGGTGCTGAGCATATCGGCTAAAATTCGCTGAACCGGAAGTTCATTTACAGAGTACACCAATTCGCCATTTTCGCGAGCCGCAGTCTCTTCCGCACGATCACTATTTGCGACCCCCAAATGGTAAGTCTCGATTCCATGCGCCGAAAGGCGCTTCGCCGCATTGACGTGAATGGAAACAAACAAATCGGCATCACTGTCATTGGCAATCTTGCCTCTTTCTTCCAAGGGAATGAACGTATCGTCCGTCCGCGTGAGGATTACCTGATAACCGTAACGGGATTCCAGAATTTTTTTCAATCGCTTGGAAATTTTTAGATTCACATCTTTTTCCAAAAGCCCCCGGCGGCTTTTAGCTCCAATATCCTTGCCTCCATGACCAGGGTCGATAACGATAAGAGGAACTCCCTTCCTGGCAACTCTTTTTGCCCTGGGAGCAATTGCAACCGGAACCGGTTTGATGATTGGCGTGATTTTGGTTTTTGCTGACACTCCGGGTTTTTTATCCGACGCAATCAGATCGACAACCAATTTACCTTCTTTCCGGGTAGTGACTACTTGTATTTCCCTGTTCGCTGGGATTTCCAAAACCAGCCGGCTGGTGGTTTTATCGAATTGGCTGACACGCAAACGTTTGAGCGTATCGCTGCCAACCTGAATATCTTTTTTAATGCGTTGGTCCAACCTGGTGTTCAAGAAATTAAAATATACCCGCTCAGGATTGCTCAACCGATTTTGAGTTATTTTTGCGGGACCGCCGATATGAATCACCACCTGTGTAGAATTGGGTTGCTGACTATAAACGACTTTCTTGAGAAGGACAGGCTTTGCCGCTCTAATGCGGGATTTGGCTTGAACAACCTGCCGGGGTGGAACCAAGGAGACGATTTTCTGCTTGAGTTTTCTCGCTTTGACAACCTGATCTCCCCTGGGGAAATCCCGGAGAATATTTTTAAACGAAGCCAATGCCTCAGAATAATTTTTTTTATCAAAGTTGATTTTACCCTGATGGAACAAGGCGTCATCGGTCAACCGGCCCGCTTTGTATTCGGAAATTACCTTGTAATAAAAATGCAACGCCCTTTCCCGATCGCGGGAATTTTTCGCCACTCCATAGAGTTGATGGTAAAGGCGGGCTACGGTGAACAGAGCCTTGTATGCCTGGGGACTGGAAGGATTGCTTTCGTAAACGGTAACAAACTTTTGGATGCAAGCCATCCAATGATGGCGGTAGGCCTGTTTTTTCTTGGAATTTTTCAGCTGATAATAACTTCGTTGAGCTTTCTGATACAGCGTCTCAACCGACCCCGCACGCGACTCCCTGGCCTGCGTTTCGGAAAGGACTCCAAAAAACAAAACAGATACGATCAAAAAACAGGACGCAATTTTTTTAAAATTAAAAAGGGGCATTTAAAGAGTTCTCTTGTTGCGAGGAAAAGTAAAACAAAATGCGATGCAAAATGTGTAAAACTTCATGAAGACAGTCTGGCAATCTACCTTAACCGTTTCATTTCATTACGGTTTTAGACTATAGCACTTTTTAAAATCAGGGTCAAGATAGATACAGGCGTGATATCAACAACTTACATCCCTACGCTCAGGCGGTCGGCTAGAAAGGACGGGAGACCATTATCGAGGATTTTTCTTTGTGTGGTAGCGAAGTCGTACTCGTAGCGGTTATATTCTATCGTTCCCGCATTGGAATCATAAATTACAAAAGAAGGCTTCGGATTGCCGTCGCGGGGTTGTCCCAGACTGCCAACGTTGATGATATAGCGGCAATCGGTTTTCAGCTTCCATGTTGTTGGCGAAACACAATCCGTAATCGTCCCATCCTGCCTCTGTTCGATGATGACAGGCCGATGGGAATGTCCAAGAAAGCATACCTTAGTGGAGAAATGACCGAAATTGATTTTTCCATCTGCGCGGGAGACCACATAATACCATTGCTCAGGTTCATAAGGAGATGAGTGGACCCAATGGATATCGTCTTCCACGATTTCACAGGGAAGCCCTCTCAGGAAGTCTTTATTTTCCCGGGTCAATTCCTGGCGGGTCCAAAGGCAGGCCTGATAGGCATACGGATTGAAGGTGGTGAGCTCGGTTTTGCCCAGCACGGCGTAATCGTGATTGCCGCCGAGGATGATGTCCGCTTTTTCCCGAACCCAATCCACGCAGGCATTGGGGTCGGCGCCATAACCCACAAGATCGCCCAAAAAGACTTTTTTATCGTGGTCAATGGTCTTGCTGATTTGCGCGAAGGTTTGTAACGATTCGAGGTTGCTGTGGAGGTCTGAAAAAATGAGGTATCTCATCGCGGCGCCAAAACCAGATCACCCAATGGGTGATTGAACTATGCCCCGGTTCATTTCCTTGAAGATTTTATCCAGTATGCCATTAATAAAATCCGGGGATTCTTCACTACCGTATTTTTTGGCGATTTCTACCGCTTCGTTGATGACCACTTTGGGGGGAATGGTTTGACTGTGCATTAACTCGCACACGCCAAGCCGCAAAATATTGCGGTCGATCACAGTCATCCGCTCAAGCGTCCAGTGTTCACTGTATTTTTGCAGGGTGAGGTCGATCTCCTTTATATTGTCGACAACTTTGGACACCAGTTCTTGCATAAAATCCTTGACCTCTTCCTGACAGGAAAGCCGGTCTTCAAAAGAGGCCATTTGATCTTTGAAATCAGCCTCGTTGAATTCAAGCTGGTATAGAAATTTTAAGGCCAGTTCCCTGGAAAATCTTCGTTTGCCCATTGCTTAAATCACCCAAATAAAGGGACTTCTAAAAGTTGATAATTTTTAGCTTTTGCAATCGCTAACCACTATAAGACACCTTTGCAAACCATGGAAAGACTCAACATCCCCTCCCCCAGTAAATCACCCACAGGGTAACAGGCTGGGTGAAGAGTCTTCCTTTTCATCTAAAACCAAATGCTTAAATCCCCCCAACCCCCTTCGTAGAAGGGGGAGCAAGGTCAACCCCTTCTTGAGAGAAAAAGGAAATCACTGATCGCTCAAAAACCCATCGTACGTCAATTTTGGGTCCAGCCCCCAGGCTGGTCATATTTTCTTGTACAGATTAACCATTTCAATGGCGGCAAGAGCCGTTTCCCATCCCTTGTTGCCCGATTTGGCGCCCGCCCTTTCAATCGCCTGCTCCAGGTTTTCCGTGGTCAAGATTCCGAATAATACCGGGATAGACGATTC
>JADFGI010000352.1 GCA_022567815.1 Nitrospinota bacterium | reverse complement strand
GACAAAACGTACTGTGACGGTGTGCGAAGCTCATCCTTTCCACTCTCATCCCGTAGCTTCCCATACCAATCGTTCCAATGGAGACGTGAAAAAAAAATGGGGCGAGAAAAATAGCAAAAATGGGCAACGGTCCGGGAAGAGCAAATATGCTTCCAATCGGGGCAAGCGCACCACCGGAAATTCAGGCGGCAATAAAGGAACCGTGCGGCGAAGATTTTCAAGAACCCGATAATACCCGCTACGCGGGAGGAAAAGTGGGCTACGCTCGCTGCGCTCACCAGCCCGCCTTGGCTGGTCGGTGGGTTCGTACATTTCGATCGTCATTTCCTGACTTGGGCTGGCCTGTATCAACGGTCCCGCCGTGGCCGATGGTTGGGCCTATGTTGTCTGGCTTTTGGCCGAATCCGGTCATTACTTCTGTTGAACCTACCCCTATTGAATCCGTCCAACCGTTTCTTGCGGTTTTGACCGATTTTATGCCGCTGATTTTTGCGCCATTTGGATCGTTTTTCCAAAGGGATATTTTCCCATCGTTGCCGTAATTTTTCCTTACGCTCTTTGGGTAAATTCCGGAACCAGTGGCGCGCCCGGCGTATCTGGTCTTGCTTTTTTCGCGGCAATCTTTTGAAATGCTGAAACTTGGAGCGAATTCTTTCCCTTTGCTTTGGGGTAAATTTTTTCCATCGTTGAAATCGGTTTTTTACGATTCCGCGTTCTTTCTGCGGCAAATTGACCCAACGTCTGGCCCCCTTTTGCAACCGTTTCTGTTTGGATGCGGGAAAGTCCTTCCATCGGTCTGCATAAGGCCGGAGGACCTGCCTTTCAGCCTTGCTCAATCGGTCCCAGGAAACGTCTTGTTCCTGAGCGGAAATTTCGGGACCGCCCGCAAGCAAAAGGAACCACGCGATTAATAGCGATAAGCTAATTCGTTTCATTTTCTTCCTCGTTCTTTTTCTCCGAGTCTGGCAGAGACATTTTATCTATCTCCTCAGGGTCGATCCACCTGCCGTCTTCCGTTTCCCATTCGCCAAGAAACTCCAGAAATTCGAGTGATGGGATTTCCGGGCCTGGTTCCTGTTGCCGTTTGCTGGTCTGCGTTGATTCCGCTTGCTGTGCCTGGGCGGGTGTGGAAAGGATGGTTAACATAAAAACCGTTCCCATCAAATAGAGCTTAACCGGCATTGGGTTCTTCCTCGGCAAGCCAGGCGTAAAAATCCAGCTCCTCATAAAATTCAATTTTATTATTGGAAGCAAGGATTTCCAGGTCATCAAGAGGGTTGAATGTGGCCTGCTTCTGGTCGCCGGGAAAAGAAAGCAGGACAGCCAGAAGAACCACAGTGGCCGTCGCCAATGCGGGATAAGGCATTGGAATCCATTTGACTGCCCAGGCTATTTCCTTCTTTTTAATTTTGAGAGCTTCCTGACGAATGCGGTTCAACCGCGACAGGGTCTCGGCAGGGATATTCTCTTCGCCCTGATCCAGGGAATGTTTGACCTTTTTCAAAAAGGAAGTTTCACTGTCCTGATTTTTCAAGGCCGGTGTTCCTCCAATAGATTGCGAAGCGCATGAACCGCCCGTGAGTAATGGGTTTTCACCGATCCCTCCGAACACCCCATGACGGCGGCGGTTTCGCGGATGTTCATTTCCTCCCAGGCGCGTAACAGAAAAGCCTGCTGTTGGCGCAAGGGCAGGGCGGCAAGGGAGGCTTCCAGGGCGTCCATTGAGTGGCCGAGAATCATTTGGTCTCCAATATCGTTTGCCGCAGGGTCCGCCAAGTGTTCAATGGGATTTTCAACACCTTCTTCTTCAGAGGATTTGCTCCAGGGTTGCAACCAGATGCGCCAGCGTTTTCGAATATTATTTCTGCGATGCCAATCACGGATCTTGTTCTGCAGAATGCGAAAGAAAAGCGGCCGCCATTCCTCTTTCGGTTTTTCAGAGTACTTTCGTACCCAGATGAACATGGTATCTTGAACGATATCCAAAGCGTCCTCGGAATATCCTGTGGAAATTTGGGCCATGCGGAAAGCGCGCCGTTCGACAGATGCTAAAAACTCTTCCATAGTCCGGCGGCTATCCCGTATAAGGTTCCATTTTATCCTGCTGGGAAAATCACAGATTCATTATATTATTTAGCGGATGCCAGCCAATAAATTATTAGATTATCTGCGTGATCCTCTTTGATGGTTTGCCCGTCTAACTTTTTGGTGGTTGATTCGCCGGTCCACACGCTTGTGGATACGGTGGCCTTTCCGGTCCAGGCGATGGTTGATACGGTCTCCTTTTCTATCCAGCCGATGGTTTATGTGATCGCCCTTTCGGTCCAGACGGCGGTCGATACGGTTGCCTTTTCGATCCAGGCGGGCGGCGATTCGGTCGCCTTTTTTATCCAGATGATCCGCCAGCCGGTCTTTCCCATGATCCCTGGCCCAATCGGCCCTTCGATCCAGACGATCATTGATCCTGTCCCCTTTTTGGTCCAGTCGATCATTGATACGGTCGCCCTTCCGGTCCAAACGATGGTCGATGCGGTCGCCTTTTCGATCCAGGTGTCTTTCAATGCGATCGCCTTTCTTGTCGAAGTAATTTTCAATCCTTGCGCCGGGGCCATCTTCATCGGCAAGCGCGGGGGATACAATTAAGGATACAAAGATAAATGGAACCAAAGCCAGCTTTTTAATCATTACGTTCTCCTTGTCGAGTTGGGTGAAAAATACGTTCATACTGCATACAACGCAGAACTGCCCAATCGGTTGACAAGGGGGAGAAAAAAAATTTGGTATATTTGAAAAAGCGGGATTTATGGGATTTTCTCGCTAGAGCCAGCCTAGGGTTGGACCAAGGATTGACGTTGGATGGATTTTAGGTGGTCAGGGGCTCGTGAGCGAAGCGAGCGTCAGCCCAGAGTTTCCTCCCCACGTAGTGGGGTCAGTTTGGGTTTCTGGTGATATTCATAAGAATTTTCTCAATATTTTCTAACGCTTTATGGTGTTTCTTGCCCAGTTGATCCAATTCTTCCTGGAGTTTTTGGTTCTGGATACTTAATTTAGTTGAGGATTCGATCAAGTTAAGGTTGGTTTGAATGGATTTAATGAGGTGGCTTCGCAATTCTCTTACCATCCTTCGAAATATTTCTTCCTGTGGTTCTTCCTTATAAGAGAGGACAGTATTTGCTGTCTCCTCATCTTCTTTCACCATCTCCATCAGTTCGTCGATATTCAGAATGATCTTATCCTTGAGAGACCCGCTTATTTGATGGAGCGCCTGATAATTCGTCAGGGATAAGCGAACAGACGGGGATTGAAGGATGGCTTTTTCGATATCTTCCCACAAAAGTTCTAAAGCTTCTTTTTTTCGTCCTTTATGTTTTGTATTAATTTCTCTCGAAGTCATAACCGTTGATCCCTCATCCGGTGATTATTTTTATTCGGGATGAAATGATTCTTCCCAAATGTTTTAACCAGATTAGGAAATCGGTATCACGAAACTGTCGAGAGCGGGTTACAGTATTGTCAA
>JADFGI010000351.1 GCA_022567815.1 Nitrospinota bacterium | reverse complement strand
GGGGAAAGGCCCCCGGTCGTTCACTCTCACGATGATCGAGCGTCCGTTTTCCAGGCTCGTCACCTTCACGTTGGTTGGCAGGGGCAACAGTTTATGCGCGGCGGAAAGGGCCTTGGGATTAAAAGCCTCACCGTTGGCCGTCATATGCCCGTCCTTCTGACGCAGGGTTTCCTGTCCATACCATGAAGCGACGCCCTCCTCCTCATATTTCTGAGCCTTGGCAACAGTCATGGGAAAATATTTCTTGCCCTTTACCGTATAGGGAGAATTTTTCACTCGTCCCAGACGGATAGCCTCTTTCACCGGCAAGCCATCGATGGTTTCAATATCCGCATTCATCAATGGCCAGTCGAGCGGAGCCTTTACTACCTCGAAAGAAAATTTTCCGATCTTGTAAGCGAGTTTCGTCGACCCTCGGGTAAATTTATATGCACCCGTTAAGACCCATAAAGCACCCTTCACGGTTCCTTTACCCACCTGGTAGGTTTTTTTGGCTGTGGAACATCCCGTAAGCAATAGATCGAAACAGATTACAATCAAAAATGTGCGAAACAAATTTTTCATACAGGAAGGGAGGGGGAGGATTATTGTGGAAAGACCAAGCTTGCTTGGGGTAAAAAATTTATGCGGTCAGCGAACAAGTTTATTTAAAGTTTGGTTTAAGTCGTCGATCATTTCATCGGCATGATTGGCCTTATTAATTATTTCTTGAAAGTTGGATTTAATTTGGATTCCAGCTTGGGCAATACTATCGCGTTCCCTATTTTGCTTCATGCTGGTGAGCAATTTATCGGTCTGAACGGTCTTATTAATTATTTCTTGAAAGTTGGATTTAAATTGGGTTCCAATTTGGGCAATACTATCGAGTTCCGCTTTAAGCTTTAGAAAAGAAAAACTATTACTTTCTAATTGATCAATGAGTACTTGGATTAACTGTTGGTTAAGTTTAATCTGTGTGGGAGGGCTCAATTTTTCAAATAGTTCTCCATTCAACTTCAGTACTTTAACCTCGTCTCTGGCAATATAATTTGATGTACGAGGGCTTTGGGAAAGGATTGAAATCTCACCAAAAATAGCCCCAGGTCCCAATGTGGCAACTACTAACCTTGGAAACTCGTTTTTAGTAATAATCACCTTCCCTTCCAGAAGAAAATAAAGCGAAAATTCAATGCTTCCTTGAGTAACAATTTTCGAGCCTGAGTCTACGGTCAATATATAATTTTCAGAAGAAACAAATTCTCGCTTTTCCGAATCATCGAAATTATCGAAAAATGGAAGGTCATTCAGTAGGTTAAATATTTGATATTTACTTTGGTTTTCGTCTATTTGAAGACCCACTGAATTTCCCCATAATATATTGATTTTATTGACATATTAAGGTTACCAGAATTTTATTGGAAAACAATGCATATTATTTTTATTTAACTGTAATTGTTATTTAAATCAAATGCCTTTATTTTCTACGGAGGTGGAAATGTCGTCCACCTGAAGGTGGTAAAGTTTGTGATAGACCCCTTTTTTCTTCAAGAGATCCTGTTGGGAACCATATTCAACGATTTCACCGTCCTTTAGGACCAGTATCTTGTCAACATGCTTGAGGGTGGAAAACCGGTGGGCGATGATGATGGAAGTCCTGCCGCGAATCAATTCCTTAAGCGCTTTCTGGATATGGCCCTCGGTTTCCGTATCGACGCTGGCGGTAGCTTCGTCGAGCACAAGAATCCGCGGGTCTACCGCAAGGGCGCGTGCAAAGGAAAGCAATTGTTTTTGTCCCAGAGACAGATTGCTCCCTCCTTCGCGGACTTCGTGCCCGTATTTCAACGGAAGGTTGTTGATGAAATGATGTGAATTGACCGTTTGGGCAATGGACTCGGCTTCATCCTGTTCCAGATTTGGGCTTCCCAGCCGGATATTTTCCAGAATGTTCCCGGAAAACAAAAACACATCCTGCTGAACCAGGGCGATTTGCCGCCTCAATTCATATTTATCCATTGCCCGAATGGAAATCCCATCGACCAGGATTTCTCCCTTGCGAATATCATAAAACCGGCACAGGACATTCACGATCGTGGACTTGCCCGACCCGGTCGCGCCGACGATGGCAAGACTCTCCCCTTCCCGGATAGAAAAGGATATATCCTTCAGCACATACTCATCGTCTTTATAGGCAAACCAGACGTTTTTAAACTCCACCTCTCCCCGGATTTTGCTTGCGGGTGAAACGGGTTGGCTCGGATTCTGTATTTCCTCAGGAGTGTCGAGAAGTTCAAACACGCGCTCGGACGAGGCCATCGCGGTTTGAATGATGTTGAATTTTTCCGCCAGGTCACGGATGGGTTCAAAAAATTTTTGCAGGTACTGGAGAAAAGCGATGAGAACTCCCAGTTGAATTTCATTCTGCACGAACCGGCCCCCTCCATACCAGATGACCAAACCGATTCCCAACGCGCTGAACAAGTCGATGGAGGGAAGGTAAACCGAGTTGTAATGCAGGGAACGCAGGTCTTCCTTGAGTTTATCCTGGTTGATTCCTTCAAAACGTTGATAATGATCTTTTTCTTTATTGAACAATTGAACGGTCGCCATGCCGGACAGGTTTTCCTCAAGAAAGGTATTCAGTCCGGTAATATGCGCCCGGTTTTTCCGCAAGGCGTCCCGCGCCCGCGTCCTGTATGCCTGGGTCGCAAGATACAAAAAAGGAAACACGATGCAAACCACCAGGGTCAATCGCCAATCCAGATAGAACATGACGCAAAAGATTCCCGTCAGCGTGAACAGATCGCTGAAGATCAAAATGAGTCCGGAAGTCAGCATCTCATTGAGCACCTCCACGTCGTTGACCACGCGGGTGATTATTTTGCCGACAGGATTTTTGTCAAAAAACCTGAATGACATTTTATGAAGGTGAGCGAAGACCTGGGTGCGCATGTCATACATCACCTTCTGGCCAATCAACTGCATCAGATAAGTCTGACAAAACTGGCACACAAAGGCCAGCGCCAGGATACCCAGGTACATGAGCGCAACGCGATCCAGTCCTTGCAATCGCGACACTTTGATGTAATCGTCGATGACCACTTTGGTGAAGTAAGGGCCGGCCAGTCCCAGAATGGAAACAGCGAACAAAAAGAAAATGGCGACGCCAACCAGCAAGCGGTAGGGTTTGAGATAAAACAGGATCCGTTTGAACAGAACCCAGTCCTGGTAACGATCGTCCAAATTTTCCAGTAACGCCGCCTTCATTGCAGAGTGATCTCCATCTGCCGGGCCAGGGCCTGACTCTCGAACATGGTCGAATAAATTCCCCCCTTGCGCAAAAGTTCGGAATGCGTTCCCCGTTCCACGATTTGCCCCTGATCCAGGACAATGATCTGATCCGCCTCGCGGGCGATGGACATGCGGTGAGTGATGATGACGGTGGTCACCTGCTCCATCGTATCGCTGATGTTATTGAGAATGAATCCTTCCGTTTCCGCATCCAGACTGGAAAACGCGTCATCGAGAACGAGGATCCTGGG
>JADFGI010000350.1 GCA_022567815.1 Nitrospinota bacterium | reverse complement strand
GCGATGGAGGCACAAATTCTAGTGTGGGGAATGAAATGCAAAAAACCAATGATGGCGGTTATATTTTGGCAGGATCACTGGACAGCAATGGAAATACTGATTTTTATGTAGTGAAGACAGATAGTTCAGGGAATAAAATTTGGGGTAAAACATTTGGATACAGTAATAGAAAAGATATTGCCTATTCAATTCAACAAACAGCAGATGATGGTTTCATTGTAGGTGGAAAATCAAGTTTGGGAAGCGATGTTGACCCATACTATTTCCAGTGTTTTTAATGTTCCGTCTGATCATTCACCAATGTTTGAATCGCAAAGTATATCGAACGTGGACACTGGAATAGTAGAACCTAGAATGGCCTCTGAGGCAATCTCCCTTACTTTTCTTCAGTGCATATTTAAAGGATTGCAAAAAAGTCCCAAGATCATCACATCCCGAAATATATTTCAACATCCCGGTATTTTCAGTGCGGCAGATATCTCCTGCCTGGTTATTCCTGATGGGTGTTTGGGATTGCCTACTTTGGCTGCTTTAGAACAGAGAATTCCTGTTATCGCAGTAAAAGAAAATAAAAATTTAATGAAAAATGATTTGACTGCTTTGCCTTGGAAGGAAGGCCAGTTTCATATTGTGGATAATTATTTGGAAGCAGTTGGCGTTATGAATGCAATGAAAGCGGGGATTACACCGGAATCGGTTCGTAGGCCATTGAGAAAGACCGCCATTGAATTAAGAAGTCAGAAAGATGAAATTCAAGATGACATAAGCAGTAATCAAAAATCAATTGGATGACCGCCACCCCACCCATCACCCCAAATAGAGCGTTTGAGGGGGTTGGTTTTCTTTCGGATTCAATACTTTATGCCTATATCAGCATGCCGGTGTTGACGGAGCTCTTTAAAAGATCTAAAATTTTTCAAACTAAATTCCAATTGGAGGTTATCCAAATAGTTCCAGGTATCCTATTCCTTTCAACCGGAAACTTTGCCCCAAAAACCCTAAGGAGAATCAAAATGAAAAAAGCCATTATCAGTGCCATTGTAATCGCCCTCTTCGCACTTCCCATGAGTCTGCAGGCAGGGCCTGAAAAAGAGGACGCTTCAAAGGAAGAAGCTATAAAACCCCTTTCAACCATGAAGGCCACCGCGACATCTCCTTCATCAGCTCCTGCTGAAGAGGACCAAGCCGGTGATCAGGATAAAAAATCTGATACCACCGAAGCTGACAAAGATGCAGAACAGGATAAGGATGCAGAAAAGAAATAATGGCGTTATTAATGCTGTGAAAATTATGGGCTGCCTTAAGGCAGCCCATTTTTACTGAGGCCAGAAGCGGTATTGTTGATTACGAATCAGGTTTACAGCCACTAACGCCCCCTCAAACCCTTTCCCTCACCCCACCCGAGAAACCCCAAAATAGAGCGTCTGAGGCGGTTGGTATTGGCCTGATAGCGGATTTCAGCCTTTACTTGCCGGGAACTATCATTTTTCAAGGATTGGTAGCATTCGCGCTTTGGCTGGCCTGTTACACGCAGGAAGAAATTGCGGGAATGATGGATTGTGAACGCTCAACCGTAGACCATGTTTTGCGCGAATCGGCAGAGTTGCCAAAAAGCGCAAAACCCTATGCCGACCACCTGGTTGATTTCACGCCGCCTATTTATAACGTTTGGAAGTTCAAAGACCGGACCACGGGAAACAGCCATTTCGGGAATACCGTTGCGGTGAATTGATACGGGATTTAGTAAAGGCGGGGAATCCTCAATTATCCCATGATGGGAGGATTGCAACTCTCAAAGAAACTGGGATTAATCTTAACCAATCCTCCCGCTGGCAATCAATATCCTTGGCGGCAATATCCGAGGCCGTGGAAACGGCAACCTCGCCCGCCATTACTTTTTCTGACAATTCGGGAACGCCGCTTTCCTGTACTTTGGTTGCGCGTTGGACGTTGCTTCGACTTGTATTAAGAAGGTCTGCGGCTTCGCTTTGTTTCAACCCGCCAATTGGCGACTTGCTTCTGTCCCCGCTGTGGCCAATATTTGCAATACTGGCGGCGACCATTGCCCGTTGCCCCTCGTTTAAGTGGCGGCGGTGGAGGTTCAAACTTTTCTACCGGGACGCTTGCGATTTGCTGGTAACGGTGGGATTCGGTTCGGTCAATGCCCATCTCGCTTAATTTCGGCTTTTCAAATGTTTCATCGTGTAACGTTTGATCTCTTTCCCCTTGTTTTCTAATTTGCTCTGGCAACAATTCACCCATTCTGCGTTCCGCTCTGATTTTGATTTCCGCGTAAAGGTTAATAAGTTTTAATTTTCCCTTCTATTGACAGGCATGAAAGCAGGGAACAGATTTTACATACCTAGACAAGGGAAAGCATTTTCCCGTCAAGCCAGAGTGCGTCTGTGAAAACCCTGCCTAACCCCCAAGGCATGGTGGGTCCTAAATCCTCTCGTGTTCTGGCTTGTTATTTATTGAAAGCCGTTCCAAATTAAATTCCCGCCTCATAATATTTCTCCCCTGATATTTTTTTCTGGCCAGGAGGTTAATTCGTTAATTTCGTTTAATTCGTAATAGTGTTTATCCAATTTAGTCCATTTTCGCAAAAATAGAATTCATCTCCTCTTGAGTAAATGCTCTTAATGTGGTGGTTCTGACATAGCCCCAGGATCCAGCTTTGTAAAGAAGAGCAGCAACGGACTGATCATCTTCCGCTTCGACAATGTTCATCACATCGTATTCGCCCATGAGCCACAAAATTTCCCGAACTTTCACACCAAAATCTTTGGCAATTTCTTTAAAACGCTCTCCCCGCTCGGTTGTTTCCTTAATAGTTTTTATTCCCTGATCTGTATATTTGCCAAGAAGTAGATAGGTAGGCATGACTCAAACCTCCAAAAAAATGAACAATATAAAACAAATATATGTCCTCTTTTCCCAATTTTCCCTCTTTCTACGTTCTCTACAAAGTCTGGCCCATCGTGATTGCCTGGATTCGACCATGAGCCATCCCAGAAATTTTCCCATACCTACCTTTTAAACATTCCAACCCGTTACAAATAAGCCGCTTGCCCACTCTGACACTTACTTGAATCTATGAATAGTAAGGGCGGTCAATTGACAATATCCATATCCTGAAATAATATCAGGCATCCCAATTACATCGGAGGTGGCGCGTGAAGAAACTCGCTTTTCTAATTCTGCCATTCCTGCTTTTTCCCACCTTATCCTTTGCAAAATCATACGGCGATATCCAGGGAGCCGTTTACGTTCGCAATTATGATGGCGACACCATCACTTTCAACCTGCCCGGCCTGCATCCGATCATTGGCGAAAAGATATCCATCCGGGTCAATGGAATTGACACGCCTGAAATTAGAGGAAAATGCGAAAAGGAAAAATATGACGCTCAACAAACCAAAGAAATGGTTGCCGACATTCTCAAGGATGCTGAAAGGATAGACCTCAAGAACATTGAGCGCGGCAAGTATTTTCGGATCGTGGCAGACGTGTTTGTCGA
>JADFGI010000349.1 GCA_022567815.1 Nitrospinota bacterium | reverse complement strand
TTTCGCTTCATAAATATAATTGACAATTAAATCATGTCTTTCTCCGGGGAGGAGTTCCCCCATACAATGGGCATAGTCCTTTTGTTTTGCCCTTTTATAAGCGCGTTTGTGCTTATTCTTTATTTCCTCAACGATTTCATTGGCTGTTGGAATTCCGGCGGTGACCGAACAACCCGCTCCGATTAAAAGGGTACACTTTCTACCCTTATCTTTCGCCGTCTCCAATTGGTCAACAATATCTTCAATTTTGCGTTCAAATTTAGGATCCATGTGTCACCTAAATTGAGTTCAATTGGGCAAGGGAATTATCATGGTATATCAAGCTGGCAGGTCTTGGAAAGGGGAAATTTTGGGAACCACTGATGGGGAAAATATAGGAAGGAAAGTGTTTCTCAGGGGCTCGTGAACAAAGTGAGCGTCAGGCCCAAGCTTCCTCCCCGTGTAACGGGGCGGGGTCAGGTGTCGGGATCGTCGCCTTCGGTTTCTTCGGAGGGTTCGGTGGCCCAGTAGGGTTTCAGATCAAAATAGTCCAGGATGAGTTCTTCTTCCGCCATCGTCACATTTTTCGGATCGTGCGCGGTGGGCGCGTTCATGAGCGATTCCTTGCGCCAGGGGGTTTTCACTTTTCCCAGATCGACGGACTGGCAAAGCTCTATGGGTAGCAGGACTTTTTTTCCCTGAATATTGATCGTACCGCCCAGGGTTATCAGCAGATAGCGCGGAAGGTAAGTCCCCGGTTCCACCATCAACGCCTCGACTCGCGACAACGCTTCATCAAATTCATCGTAAAGATAGCATCCGATGATCCGGTCCTGTTGCCGGAGCTTATAAATATTTTCCGATATGCAAGCCAGTCTGCCAGAGGTCATGGGGTCTCCGAAACAGGAAAAGGTTGAATTTTCCGATGTTATTGCCTTCCACCGCAAAGTCTATATCATATTGATATCATTATACCATAGCCGTATTTTCAGGGTTGTGATAACCTGAAAGAAGCGGACTGTTTTTTTGACAGGATGATTCACACATATTTGCAGGAGGCTGGATGAACCGAAAACCGCATTCCTATGTTGGGCTTTTTCAAGCGTTTGTCGTTTTGGGCGCACTGGCTTTTTTCACCTGCCAGGGGTTCGCCGGGGTGTCCAGCATTTATAAGTGGAAAGACGATCAGGGAAAAGTCCATTTCACCGATGATCCCTTGAAGATACCACTACGCTATCGTTCCGGTCCCGGTTTGGAAAAAACGCGCGGACTGCCGCCGCCAAAATCCAGCCTTCGCAAATCCTCGAAGCCTGAAAACACGGGTAGCAAAGACAACGCCGCTGAGGAGCAGGAAAAGCAGGGCGAACAAGCCGTTGGTCCCGACGCAGAAAAAAAGGAGAAAGAGCTGGCCGCCATGCGGGACGCTCTCAGTTTTCTGCAAAGCGATGTCCAGCGTTTCAAAAAATATGAAGACTACGTTCCTCAGCATCGTCATGCGATTCTGTTGAGAGATGATATCGTGAATGTTCTTCCCGCCAAGGAAGCGTTGGCAAAAAAACTGGAAAAATTTGACTCGACGCTCCTCAAACAAATCAAAAGTTATCTCAAGGTCAGTCTGCAACGCGATTACGAGGCGAAAAAACGCGAACACCCGCGCCGCCGGATTTTCATTGCGGAACGAATCCGCATCAACGAAGAGCGACCGACAAAAAGCTCGCTGATAAAAAAACTGACAGCGGAACTGGCCTCTGACCCTGAAAAAACTTCTTCCCAATCGAATCCACCGCAACCCGAAGAGCCTGCGCAGGCTATTAAAAAGGACGAACCAAAAAGGCGTAGCGTGTATGGCAGATAGGCCCTCCAAACAAATTCCCTCCCCAACTCTATGGCCTCATTGAACAAATTTTTCTCGGATTTGAGCGGCATCGTCTGGGGACCCTGGCTGTTGTGCCTGCTGGTGGGAACCGGAATTCTGCTGACCATCCGCCTGCGCGGAATCCAGTTTCGGTGCCTTGTTTACGCCTTGCGCCTGGCTTTTTCCAAGGAGCGCGAGGGCAAGGGCGATATTTCCCATTTTGGCGCATTGATGACGGCCTTGGCTTCCACCATCGGCGTGGGAAACATTGCCGGAGTCAGCACGGCGGTCGCCCTGGGCGGACCGGGCGCCATATTCTGGATGTGGATCACCGCGCTGTTTGGAATGGCGACCAAATACAGCGAAGCATTTCTGGCGGTGCGGTATCGCCGGGTCAACGCCAACGGCGAAATTTCCGGCGGCCCCATGTATTACCTCGAACATGGATTGGGCAAAAAATGGCTGGGAATGTGTTTCGCCTTATTTGGCGCATTAGCGGCGTTCGGCATCGGCAACATGGTGCAGGCCAACACCACCGCGGAAGCGATCGCGGAGGTCGCGGGCATCGGAAAATTCCCCATTGGAATCATTCTTGCCACACTGACCGCCCTGGTGATTCTGGGCGGAATCAAACGCATTGCCAGCGTTTCCAGCATTCTCGTGCCGGTATCGGTGATTGTCTATTTCGGCGTCGCTTTGGCCATCATCCTCCAAAATTTGCCGCAAGTCTGGCCGGGGCTGGTTGGCATCTTCGAGCAGGCGTTCACCGGAACCGCTGTCACCGGTGGGTTTGCGGGAGCGACATTAGCCCAAACGGTCCGTTATGGAATCGCACGCGGATTGTTCTCCAACGAATCCGGATTGGGGAGCGCCCCTATTGCCGCCGCCGCGGCCAGGACCAATCAACCCGCCAAGCAGGCTTTGGTTTCCATGACCGGTACTTTTCTGGATACTATTGTCGTCTGTTCTTTAACCGCCTTGGTTTTAGCGTCATCGGGGGTCTGGGAATCGGGCGCGACGGGAGTGGCTTTGACCATTCAGGCGTTTTCCGCCGGGTTGCCGGGGCAGTGGGGCCAATGGATCGTGACCCTGAGCATCATTAACTTTGCGTTTTCAACCATTCTCGGATGGAGCTACTACGGCGAAAAATGTTTTGAATATTTGACCGACGTGAGATTCGTCCCCTATTACCGCTACGCATGGGTGCTGTTTGTTTTTATCGGAGCGGTGGTCAAGCTGGAGCTGGTGTGGAATTTTTCCGATGTGATGAACGGTTTGATGGCCATTCCCAATTTGATCGGACTCCTGTTCATGAGCGGTCTTTTGGCGCGGGAAACCAAAGTCTTCGAAAACGGGATCCGGGATGGGTCCATCGAAAAATACGATTGACTCTTGGCTTGCGTGGGGGAAAGGAGTACTCTTAGGTCGTCCCGTAAATTTTCCCATACGAGGGAAACATGGAAATCGAAGACATTGAAATCGCCTGCACCATCATGCAGGAGGAAAACGCCTACATCATTCGCGGGTTCCTGGAGAATGAAGGCATCCCCTGCCAACTGGAAAACCTGACCTTCCACGCAGAGCCCATACCCGTGGCGGGACTCACCAAGGTTCGCATCTGGACAAAAAAGTCAGATTCGGAAAGAGCCCGAAAGTTGATCGCGGAATGCGAGCAGATGGCAACCTGTTCCG
>JADFGI010000348.1 GCA_022567815.1 Nitrospinota bacterium | reverse complement strand
TGAAATTTCCTTACCGCTTGGCGGCGCTCCAAGCACTCATATTCTGAAGCCTGCCATCGAGCGCTTTGAAGGAGTCGTCTTTAACGAAGCTTATTGCATGAAATTGGCGGCCAGAGTGGGGATTCCCACGGCTCCCGTGGAAACCCGGCAGGTGGAAGGCATTGATTATCTGTTGGTGGAACGCTATGACAGAAAATTGGTTTCCACTTCCCCTGGGCAACTATCCGGTGGGCTTGGGCAATTTAGGGTTCCTCCTACGCAATTCGATACCAAGCGCCTGCATCAAGAAGATTTCTGTCAGGCTCTTGCGATTCCCCCCGACAAAAAATATCAGAGCGAAGGCGGGCCCTCTCTGAAACAGTGCGCAGACTTATTACGTGAGGTATCTTCCGTTCCCGCAATTGACCTGCAACATTTCCTGGATGCGTTGATTTTTAATGTTCTGATCGGTAATAACGATGCTCATTCGAAAAACTTCTCAATACTCTATGATGGGGGACCAACCCTTTCCACTATGCTTTTGAAAAGTTACCTCTCTAAAAAACTTGCTCCGCTTTATGATTTGGTGAGTACGGTCTATTATCCTGATCTCACCAAAAAAATGGCCATGAACATAGGTGGTGAATATGTATCAGATAAACTTTTTCCCAGGCATTTTGAAAAACTGGCGGAGGAAACCGGACTGGCGAAACCAATGGTTGTCAGGCGTGTGCCGGAACTGGCGAAGGAAGTGCTAGCTGGTCTGGCGGAAATTGAAATGGATCATGAAGTGGTACGCAAGCTAACTTCACTCATCAAGAAGCGATGTGAGTTTTTTATCAATCGCTTCAAGGCATGATACCGGATTAGGGCATTTGTTTCCGGTAAGGTTTATCACCGTCGAGTGAGTTCAGTCCAGTTGCAGTTCTTTGATGTTTTCAACCTTATCCATTTGTTTGTCGAACAGCTTATGCGACAAATACCAGGACCCCCATGAAATAACCACTACCGTAGCGATTCCGATGGCGCTCCACAGGCCGACATTGCCGGAGCTCGCCATTCCCCGCAGAAAGACAAAAGCGCCGAGCGGCAACGCCATGATGAATCCGAAACAGGTCAGTAGCATGGAGCTTCTGGCGTAGTATTTCGGACGCACGTCGATGTTGAGTTCGGTAAGGTATTTTTGATTTTCCGGCAGGGCGGCGTCGAGGAGCAAGACCTCACCCTTGCATATCGGGCAATACTGGCCTCCCCAGAAAGCATTTTTGCATTGCAGACAAAATTTAACCATTGGGTATCTCGAAAAATTCAACCTGGACTATGAGCCAACTCCTTTTTTAAAGGATTGGCGATTGCAAAGGCCGGAAAATTTTAAATTCCAAAAGGCCTTTAAAAAAACCCGGCGTTATTTCTTTTAAGGAGGGTTTAGGATACCCTATTTTCCATGAAAGGATCAACCAGTAAAAAATCGCAGACCGCAGGCGGCAGACCACAGAGCAAAAATTTATATTGAATCCATCTGTGTTTAAATGTCCGGACGTAAAATTCAGCAGTATGCTGAATTCCATCAGCCGTAAACCCATCGAACTAAATATTGGAACCAGCCCCCAGGCTGGAATCCCATGGCGGAAAAAAAATACATTCTGCTGACCCACGGAGGCGCGGGCTCGAAAAACGAATACCAGGACGGCGCGCGCCGAGCCGCGGACGTGGGCGTGGAGTCCATAAAATCCGGCGCGTCGGTGATGGATGTCGTGTGCCGCGCGGTCGCCGTACTGGAGGACGATTCCAGGTTCAACGCTGGAGTGGGTTCCCACCCGCGTGCCGATGGGTCTGTTGAAATGGACGCGGCGGTCATGGACAGCTCCGGTCACTTCGGCGCGGTCGCGGCTATTCCGGGAGTCAAAAATCCCATTCACGTGGCGCATGCGGTGACCCGCACGGAATACAAAGTGCTTGCCGGCCAGGGAGCGGCGCAGTTTGCGAAAAAAGCCGGATTCCAACCCCTGGCGGCGGGTCAGGTCACGGCCCGGGGAGTGGATTTTTCCACCGGCGAATCGTCAACCGATACGGTGGGTTGCGTCGCCTTTGATGGCAAAAACTTTGCCGCCGGGCTCAGCACCGGGGGAATCCGGGGCGCGATTCCCGGAAGAGTGGGCGACGTTCCTTTGATCGGGTGCGGACTGTATGCCGGACCGGCGGGCGCGGTCGCCGCCACGGGAAACGGCGAGACCATTGCCATGCACCTCACTGCCATCCGCGCCTACCAGATGATCGAACGGGGCGATGCGCCGGAAAAGGTGTTGGAGGAGGTTCTCCACTGGTTTCACCCCGTGGATGACGCGTTTGGACTCATTCTGGTAAACCGCGACGGTTATGCCGGAGGATGCAACCGCACCATGGCCTGGTCGGTCGTCTGGGAAGAAAAATAAGGCATTAGGCTCAGCCGATTTGGGAGAGGGTCAAACGGATTTAACAAATATCGAGAGGTCATTTTGCTGAAGGGTTCCCTTTTTACCAGAGAGTTTTTATCTGAAGGCATTATCGAATACGAGGAATGGAAACAAATTCCTGATGCCATTCTGGAAGAATTTCAACAAAACCTGCTTAAAACTTTTGCCAAATTCCCCACCCAGGGCAACCCCAACGAAGCCACCACTGAAAACGATTTAATTCAACCCGTCCTAAAAGCTTTGGGATGGAAAAACTTTTTGACCCAGCAAACCGCCTCTCCAAAAGGCAGGGACGATGTTCCCGATTTTGTTCTTTTTCCCGATGAACATTCCAAACAAAAGGCCAACCGGGAAAAGAAGGCGGCTGACCGGTACAAATATGGTCTTTCATTTCTCGAAGCAAAGGCCTGGCAAACGCCTCTGGACCGGAAGAGCGAAAAGCAATATGTAGACAAAATCGCCTCCAACCAGATGCTCCGGTACCTGAGCCGGGTTGAAACTCAATCCGATAGCCGTATCAAGTGGGGCATTCTCACCAACGGTGCGAGGTGGCGGCTCTACTATCAAGGCGCCCGATCCGTCTCGGAACAATTTTTCGAGATTGATCTGGCGGCGATTCTCGATCTTCCCGGCCACAATGACGGCCTCTTCGCCCTCTCCGAGACCGATCGCCAGGTCGCTACCAGCCCCTGGGGAGACGAGCCCGCTTATCCAGTCCAGCAAGTGGTCATCGGCATCAACGAGCAACGGGTAGTGGAAACAGCCCACTTCGCCTGGTCGGAGGAGGAAAAGGGCTTTGTGGAGATAGCCAGGTATGCCGGAGCGGAAATCTAGGCGGAGGGCAAGAGTAACGCCATTCCTATATGAAAAGTGCGTGGTTTGCTTACCGTAGGGGCACGGTACGCCGTGCCCCACCGCAACCACTACCCCTTCCACCGCATAACCGCATCAAACAGCCCCATCGAATATTCCGCTGCCATTCCCCAAAGCTTGCGCTGGGTTTAACCGTTGGCCCTGGGCATACCTGGTATACTTGCCTAAACTGAAGCCAAGGTGAAATCCTCAGAGCCTGTGGACCTTTCGCGCTCAATGTTGCTTGGCC
>JADFGI010000347.1 GCA_022567815.1 Nitrospinota bacterium | reverse complement strand
TAATTTTATCCAGCCCCCCGACCGCCCCGCGGCAAATGACCAGGATATTGGTGGTGTCAACCTGCAGGAATTCCTGGTGCGGATGCTTCCTGCCCCCCTGGGGGGGGACGCTGGCCTGGGTCCCCTCGATAATTTTTAACAGGGCCTGCTGGACGCCCTCGCCGGAAACGTCACGGGTGATGGAGGGGTTCTCCGACTTCCTGCTGATCTTGTCCACTTCGTCAATGTAGATAATGCCGCGTTCGGCTTTTTCGACATCGTAATCTGCGTTCTGCAAAAGTTTGAGAATGATGTTTTCGACGTCCTCGCCCACGTAACCCGCTTCGGTCAGGGTGGTAGCATCGACAATGGTGAAAGGAACGTCGAGAACCTTGGCAAGGGTCTGTGCCATCAGGGTCTTTCCTGAACCCGTCGGCCCGAGGAGGAGCACGTTGCTCTTTTGCAATTCCACGTCATCCATGTCCACCGAGGAGTCCACGCGTTTGAAATGATTGTGGACGGCGACAGCGAGGATTTTTTTGGATAGCTCCTGCCCGACAATGTACTGATCGAGGTGGTTATAGATATCCTTGGGCTTCAGGAGATGCTGAAAGTCTTCGTTTTTTTCCTGCGCCCACTCCTCCACCATGATTTCATTGCACAGCTCAATGCACTCATCGCAGATGTAAACGGTGGGTCCGGCAATCAGTTTTTTGACTTCTTCCTGGCTCTTCCCGCAAAAAGAACATCTGTAGTTTCCTGATGTGGAATTTTTCTTGGCCATTAAATCCTCTCATGGATGTTTTTTCGAGGGGCCTCAGCCTGTCTGCTTCATGCTGAGATTATTTATCGTCTTTTTCTTTTTTCTTGGTCTTGGAACTTGCCAGTGCGACGCCCAACTCCTTGGACTCCACCCGTTTGGTGATCACGGTATCGATCAATCCATAAGCTTTCGCTTCTTCTCCGGTCATGAACCGGTCTCTTTCGGTGTCATCGTGAACTTTCTGGATTTCCTGTCCGCAATGCTTCGCTAAAATAGTATCCAGGACTTCACGGACTTTGGAAATTTCCTTGGCCTGGATTTCGATGTCGGAATGCTGACCCTGGAATCCGCCGCTGGGCTGATGAATCATGATCCTTGAATGGGGCAGGGAGAAGCGTTTGCCCTCGGCGCCTGCGGCCAGCAACAAGGCTCCCATGCTTGCCGCCTGACCCATACAAATGGTCTGAACGTCTGGTTTGATGTATTGCATGGTGTCATAAATGCCCAGCCCGGAACTGACGTTGCCTCCGGGAGTGTTAATGTATAAATAAATATCCTGCTCGGGTTCATCAGATTCCAGGAAAAGCAATTGGGCGATGGCCAGGTTTGCTACATGATCGTCAATGGCCATTCCCAAAAAAATGATCCGGTCTTTGAGCAAACGGGAAAAAATATCGTAAGATCGTTCTCCTCGACTTGTTTGTTCTACAACAATGGGTACCAGCTGATGATGAATTTCACTCATATTGGGCTCTTTTTCTCTCTAAAAAGGGGATAACGGAAATAAAGCGGGCAAAAAACGTGTAACTCATTAAGAAATAACCGGATACGGTTGGTCGCCTGTTGTGTTAATTATCTGCAATTAAATCCTTCCTGTCAACCATTTCTTCCAGGACTTTCACCTTGCCCAAGGCGGATTCCAGGGTTTTTTCCTTGCGCATCCGATTGTGCAGTTTGGTCAGAATCCCTGTTTTTTCCCATTCCTTTTTCATTTTTTTGGTGTCGCCTCCACCCAGGATCTGCATGAATTTATTGACCTCCTTGTCCAGATCCTCAGGGGAAACATCAATTTCCAGGGTGGTTGCCAGTTTGTCGATCACAATTTCCTGTTGCAGGATTTTAAGGGCTGGTTCGCGGTATTTTTCCTGATCGGCGGTGGACACCTCCGTGTTCTTTTCTCCTGCGGAACTGTGGTCATGGCTATGGTCATGATCGTGGTCATGGGAATGGGCCTTATCCGGGTTGTTTCTCTTTTCAGCATCTTCGACCATGAACCGAATCTGCTCCTGAATCAAGCCCTCTGGCAGATTAAAGGAATTCATTTCGGTGATTTTATCCGCCAGTTGTTTTTGCGCGTCTTTTCGAGCCTGTTTTTTCTCGTAATTTTCCAGGTCTTCACGAACTTTGGTTTTCAGATCCTTCAGGCTGTCATATTTTTTTTCCGGATCGAGAGTGCGGGCAAACTCATCGTCCAACGGCGGAAGCTCACTAACTTGAATGCCATTGAGGGTAATAGTGAATTCCACTTCTTTTCCGGCGATGGTTTTATTGCCATAATCCTCCGGAATCTTGACTTGGGATGTTTTGGTTTCGTTAAGGGCCATTCCATAAAGATTTTTTTCCAGGTCCTCGATGAGTTGCTTGGTTCCCAGTTGGATGATGTAATCTTTCGCCTCCCCTCCCTCGAAGGGCTTGCCATCCAGAAATCCGTTAAGATCGATTTTTACGTAGTCGTCTTTTTGCGAGACCCGGTCAGTCACCTGAATGTTTTTGGCCAATTTTTTTCGGTAACTTTCTATTTCCTGATCCACATCTTCGTCCGTCACCTTCGCGACCTTCACCTTCAGCTCGATTCCAGAATAGTCTTCGAGTTCAATCGAAGGCAACACCTCAACCGAAGCTGAGACATTGATATCGGTTCCTTCCTCGGCGTGGACTTCCAATAAATGGGGTTGGCTCACCGCCCTGAGACCCTTTTCCTTAATGGCCGCCATCACCCGGTCGCTGATGAGCTGGGTGAGCACCTCCTGTTTGACCTGCGGACCAAACTGTTTCTCCAAAAGGGATTGAGGCACTTTGCCCTTGCGGAATCCGGGAACCTTGACATCCTTGCCGAGGGTTTTGTAATAGGCGTTGATCTTTTGCTGATAATCCTTGAAGGGGATATCAAACTTGATCTTTTTGTTGCAGGAATCTATGTCTTCAATTTCGATGTTCATGGTTTTTCCAAAAAGCCCAGGGTAGCCCTGGAGCTGAAATTAACGTACGATGGATTTATGGTTACTCAACCCTGCTTCATGCCAAATATATTATCTTGGCATTTTCCTAAGTTGGTTTTTGGGGGCTCGTGAGCGTGTGATATTCGACCTTTGCCTTCATGCCCCGCAGGGGTAAAGCGAACGTTTGTCCCACTTTTCCTCCCGCGTAGCGGGCGGGAGCAAGTATAAAGTTCGAACTCAAGCCAAAAAACCTTGCCCGTCGTGAGCAATTTCCCCCTCGCGGGAGCGAGCGCCCTCCGCGCAGGAGTGCGGGAGGAGGGACTCGAACCCCCACGCCGGTTAAAGCACGAGATCCTAAATCTCGCATGTCTGCCAGTTTCATCACTCCCGCACGAATATCCGCAATTGTCGAAACAACCCGCAACGGTTCATTCCCTTTTATTCAGTAGAAGACATTCTATCTAACCGATCTTCGTATTTCCACACTTTATATTCCTTACCAGACGTGCCAGGAGCCAGCAATAATAGCCCCGAGGGTCATCGCGAGGTAAGCGTGGGTCTCCCCCCTAAGGTCAGCTCAAA
>JADFGI010000346.1 GCA_022567815.1 Nitrospinota bacterium | reverse complement strand
CATCGCGAGCCGCGACAAGCGGCGTGGCGACCCAGGGTCTTCCAAGGTCTCTGGATTGCTTCGTCGCTAACGCTCCTCGCAACGACGATCCAGTGATCTACCCAAGTTAAGACAACAATTATATGTCTTTTAATAATTTGACGACACGCTCTAGGTTGACCGGGATTTTTTCTGGAGGTGTTATGTTTTCCAAAACGGGTATGAAACGAATAATTTTTCTTACAATGTTTCTTTTTCTATTTTGCGGCGCGGCTCTCGCGGATGATCAGAACGCCGTTCAGTTTTCCGGAAAAGTGAAAAAAGTGATTTTGAAGAAAAACAAAGTGGCTGTCATGGACCCCGCTACCAAAAAACGGTTCACTCTGATTGTCAACGATCAGACAAAAATGACGGGCTGGGGTGGTCTCGCTGATATCAAAAAAGGCGATCCTATAAGCGGGGAATATATTGTGACGGACAAGGGATTGTATGTCGCCACTGAATTAAAAGGTAAGTAAGAATTTTTGGGACCCCTTGAACTCAACTCGCAAGTGCAACTTTGGTGGTCGATTAAGAAGCAAGCCGACTGTTGGGTTTAATAATTATTCAGGGCTAATTGGGGGTGACTGAGAGTAGCTTTTTTGCCGTGATTCCCACCAGCGGGTTTCATACCCCGTGGCTTGCCACGGCTTTTAAATGAAAACCTTTGCCAGATACCTCGTCCGCTTGCGGCGGTGTCGTTCATTCAGGTCTGCTACTTGTTGATGTCCTAACAGGCTATTCTTGTACTTCCGAAGAGTGGTTGCGGCCTCTCCAATCTTTGCTCATGGTCCTTCTTCCTTCAAAGGACCATTTCCTGTTGCAAACCGGGTCTTTTTGAGCCGCCTTTAAATTCCATTTTGATATCAACTTCAGGGTCCAGCTTGTTTAGAATGGTCATAAGGCGATCAATGGTAAAACGCTTAAGATCGGGGTGTTTTATTCTGGAAAAATCCGTTTCACTAAAACCTGTTTTCTTTGCGGCCTTGCGGTTGGTGAGGTTTTGAACCCTGAGCGCACGGATAATTTCAGCGGCCAACAAAGCTTTTAATTGCTTTACATCCGCATCAGGCTCCCCAAGATCACGGAACACGTTGCCCGTTCCGTGAATGATTTCAAATTTTTCTTCTTCGCTCATTTTGTAATCCCCTTTAAAATCTTGATCCGGCTTTTGACAAGATCAATATCCTTCTTCGGGGTTTTAATTCCGGTTTTGGATTTTTTCTTAAAGGCATGCAGGACCCATATTTTTTCATCGATCTTAACGGCATAAATCGTCCTGTAAGCATCTGTGCTGTATTTCAGGGCAATTTCAAAGACCCCTGTTCCCATGCCTTTCATGGGTTTGGCAATTTCCGCTTTTTCGCCCTGCGCGGCAAGGGTCAAAGCACCTTCAATTTCCTCTCTGGCTGCTTTAGGAAAACGTTTAAACTCTTTTACAGCGTCCTTGACCCAAGAGATTTTCCTAAAAGTATCTAACATGAGAAAAGTATGGCAAATTTGCCAAACACTGTCAACCCGCCCCTAATTGGTATGCAATCTTTTTTATTAATTCCTTTGTCGTAGACGAAGAATCCTGACAATCCTCCGCCGGTGACACACTCAGAAGATCGACGCGTCCATTAATCAATTTTGGGCAAGACCTTTCTGGTCATACCGCATATCATCATTACTTTTCTCAGCCGGTGGTCGTAGTGCGATTTCTAAATAATTTTTAATATTTTCGTAAGAAGGTTTATCCTCTTTTAAACCTGAATCACGCCGAAAATTATTTACCAGTGTAGCTAATTGCGAGGCAATCAA
The DNA here is from genome assembly GCA_022567815.1 of Nitrospinota bacterium. Taxonomy (GTDB): domain Bacteria; phylum Nitrospinota; class Nitrospinia; order Nitrospinales; family VA-1; genus JADFGI01. Next base: position 1,732 of record JADFGI010000346.1, on the reverse strand, counting down.
ATTTCCATTTTCACGAAAGATTTGCTCTTTAGTTTTATTAACCATCTTTAACGCTCCCTCTAAAATTCTTATCTGCCCATCACGAAATCGAATTGGATGATTCCGCACCTTCTCCTTTTGTTCTTCATTTTTCGTTTTAAGTTCTTCATTCTCTTTTTTTAAACGGACAATTTGTTTTTTCATTTGGATTTGTGTCCCATTTAATGGAGTTTTCTTAAGCGCTTTAATCAGAGCATCTAATTGTTTAGGTTTTTCCCATCCTCTACTTTCTAACCACTCAAAGATTTCATGAAATTCAATCCATCCCACAACAGATTCTCGTGTTACCTGGGTACAATGTTCAGGGCCAGATGAAGAATTGCCAAGGCAAATTATTGTACCTTTTGCTAATGCCCTAGATATCAATTCAGATCCTATGCTCCAAAGCGGTATTTTCCCATTGAATACCCTAGATGGGCTATAGATTTCGCCTTCATCCCAAAATTCTCCCGGAAATAGCATGGTTCTCACTTCCTCAATCGTCCAGCATTCTTTTTTAAACAAGGGATCATAAAATTCATCCCATTCAGCACTCATGTGACCTCCAAAAAAGAAGAATATTGCATTAACTCATTGAATTTTTTGATTATAAAATCATTCTGAAAGCTCTCTTCCAACATCAAATGGACTCGAGAATCCTAGAATCGAATCTTAACTTTCATACAATAGTTAGGGTTCATTTATCGTACCATAACTTATTGATAAATATTGAGTTAAATTTAATATTTCGCCTGTTATGTCCATATTTTGGTTGACCTGTGATCTTAAGTAAGATATAATATATGAATAAAAGATAGGATTAGAATGTCATTTTGAGAAACTGGCAATGAGCAAAAACCGCAACCATCCTCCTAAAGATTCGATTATTAAAGTCGAGCCAATACGGAGATTGACAGATATCAAGAAAATCAGGTCCTTATTGAAAAGCAATCCCAGGGATTTAACTATCTTCAATCTAGGGATCAACACCAATTTGAGGGCCAACGACCTGGTCCGTCTCAAGATAGGACGAGTCAAACATTTGTTACCTGGAGAAACGCTTGTCTTACGCGAAAAGAAAACTGGGAAAACCAGGTCCATCACCCTCAATCAGACCTGTTACCAATCCATTCAGGCCCTATTGGCTTCCAAGAACATGGAAGATGCCACCGATGATGATTTCTTGTTTCGGTCGCGTAAAGGTAAGAAAGGACTCCTGCCCAATACTCTGAATGGATTGGTCCGAAAATGGACCAAAAGTTTGGGACTGAAAGGCAATTTCGGAAGTCATAGTCTTCGCAAAACATTTGGATACATCCATAGGACAGTTTTAGGAACGGACATCCCGACGTTGATGAAACTATTCAATCACAGCACCCAAAGGCAGACTCTGGATTATCTTTGTATCCAACCCGAAGAAATTAGAGACGCTTACATGAAGGAGATTTAATTTGAAAATCAAAGAGAGGTCACCATGAGCCGAAAACCACCTTGGATTGCTTCCTTACTGTTGGAGTCCAGGAACCGATATGGAAAGGTTGATAATTCCCACCGAGAAAAAGCCCTATTAAACATCATTCAAAAGACCGCCAACGAAACCACCGGCAATGGCGTGATTTTGTTGCCTGCTGGATTCTTTAGTACCGGACGAAGAAGACCCACCAAAGAAATTTATGTTGCATGGATAGAGGCTCTACAAAAGAACCTTGGAAAA
>JADFGI010000345.1 GCA_022567815.1 Nitrospinota bacterium | reverse complement strand
CCTCCCGTCGAATCCAGATCGCCCCCAAATGGTTGGCTTTTTTGGAAGGTGAATAAAAAATACTTCCTCTTTTAAATATAGCAAGTTTATCGCCTTTTGGAAAGGCCACTCCTCCGCGGAGGGCGAAATTGCTCACGCCGTGCAATATTTTTTAGCGGGGTTCGTGGTTAATCGCCAATCCGCCAATCTTATTGATTTATCCGCACTTTCTTCTTATGGTACCATCTCCTAATGGACCGCGACCCGATGAAACGCTCCCTCCTTTCTTTACAATACTACAGCCTCCCGGATGAAGTCGGCGGTGCCTGGGGATTGACCCACGAGGTCAACAAACGGCTGGCGGCAAGGGGATGGGAGGTTCACTTGATCACTTGCAAACCCACCGACGGACTCCCCGATTACGAGCTGGTCGAGGGGGTGCACTTTCACCGCATTCGCCGCCGGGACAGCAAGAACCTGTTCAGCCTATGGCGGGCGATCAAAAGACGCATCAATCAAATTAGCAGGCAAACGTCTATTTCCCTGGTCCACATCCATAATCCCCTGGTCGGTTATCTGGCTCTTTTGCATCCCCTGTTGAAGACCGTGCCCAAGGTGACTCATTTTCATAGCTCCTGGCTGGATGAAGAAAAAATCAACCGTCAGGCCCAAAGGCCAGCGGGAACGTGGGCGGCGATATTTTTTTTCCTGAAGCTGGCCTGTATTTTGCGGGCCATCAAGTTCATGGAGGGTAGTTGTTTTCAGTCCAGTCGGAGCATTATATTTTTGAGTGAATATTCACGCGGTCATTTTCTAAAAATTTACCGGAAAAAAAAAGCCCGCCTGCGGGTGATTCCAGGGGGCGTGGATGTGAACGCATTTTTTCCCCTGAAACCGGATCAGGATCTTTCGGCATTGCGGCAGGAATTGGGGTTGCCGACCGACCGACCGATTCTCCTCACCATCCGGCGGTTGGAAGCGCGTATGGGATTGGAAAACCTGATTCTCGCGGCTGGGCAAATCGTGCAACGTTGTCCGGATCTTGACTTTCTCATGACCATTGGCGGCAAGGGTTCCCTGGAAAAGAATTTGGACGCCCTGATCCGGCAAAACGATCTGCAGGACAACGTTCGGCTCATCGGCATGATCCCCAGGGATATTCTCCCTTCCTATTACCGGGCGGCGGACGTGTTTGTTCTGCCAACTCTTTCCATCGAAGGATTCGGGTTGGTCACGGTTGAAGCGTTGGCCACCGGCTTGCCGGTTTTGGGGACGCCGGTCGGCGGCACAGTTGAAATTTTAAAAGGTGTGGATGAAAGTCTCTTGTTTCCGGGAACTACGGTGGAAGCCATTTCCCTCAGGATCGAGAAGTATCTTAAAAACCCCAAACCGTTTGAGGCGTTGAGATCCCGTTGCCAGGAACGCGCCGTGGCGCATTATTCCTGGGACAGGGTGGTTGACTTGATAGATGAAGAGTTTGCTCTGGTCCTCGGAAAATAAAATCTGTCGCTTTTTCTCTGCTCCTTCGCGGAGGGCGAGCTTGCTCACGACGTTTAAAGTTTTCTGGTTTTGGTTCGAACTTTTTCGTCGAGCCTGCACTCACAATCATTCTGGTTCATGAAGAAAATTTCCCCCGTAATATTGCTGACGCTTGCTGTCATTATGGTTTACGGCAATACCCTGTTCCATTCGTTTCATTTTGACGACATTCCTTCCATCCTCGAAAAACCCTGGATTCGCGGGCTCGATAAAATCCCTCAGTTTATTTTCAGCGTCTGGAGCAGGCCGCTGGTGATCCTTTCTTTCAACATCAATCATGCCATTAGCGGATTTGAAGTTTGGAGTTATCATGCGTTCAACATTCTTTTCCATGCGACAGCCACTCTTTTGGTGTATCGACTGGCTGTCCTGATCGAAAACGTCACCATCGGGATAAATGCCCAAACAGGCGTTCATCTTTTATCCGCGTTCATATTTGCCCTGCACCCGCTCAGTACGCAGTCGGTGACTTACATATCCAGCCGCTCCACGATATTGGTCACCATTTTTTACCTGGCCGCATTGATTTTATTCTTCAGGGGCCTGCTGAAGGTAAAGGAAACCTCCGCAATTAATTCGAAGGGGAGACTGTTCAGGGCGGGTTATTGGTCTGCGGCTGGGGGGTGCTTTTTTTTTGGAATCCTGTCCAAGCAAACCATTGTGACGCTTCCGGTGATGATGTTTTTATTTCACTTTTATTTTGCGTCCTCGGCGCCCTTTCCCCGATGGTTTGCGGGGCAGGTTAAATGGATCGCCCTCATAGGAGTTCCGGTAGTTTGCGCCATAGCCTGGAAACAATTTTTTGGCGGCGGAATTGTTTCTGCGTCCCCGACCCCCTTTTCCACGTCCTCTTATTTTTTAACCCAGACCTTTGTCATTCCCTTCGAGTATTTTCGCAAACTGCTTTTCCCTTTCAATTTGAATATCGACATCAATTTTCCCATTTTTTCAGATTGGTCCATTTTAGCTAACTGGATGGGAATTGGGATTTTGCTGATGGTTCTGGGTCTTTGTGTTCAGGTTTCGCGAAATAGATCCGGTTCCATGAACCGGCGATGGGTTGGTTTTGGCATGGCCTGGATTCTCATCACCCTGCTTCCTACTTCAAGCTTTGTGCCTCTTTTAGATGTGACCGTGGAACACAGAACCTATCTGCCGATGGTGGGGTTTTCCCTTCTGCTGGCAGGAATGCTGGCGGGGCTGAGGAATTGCCTGGCAAAACCGGAATCAGGCAATGGGGATTCACGCAGAAGAGCGTTGTCTGTTTTTTGGGTCTGTTCGGTTTTGTTGCTGGTTTTATATTCCGCGGGAGTCATAAAGCGCAACACCATATGGAAAGACGAGGTCAGCCTGTGGGCCGATGCGAAAAAGAAATCCCCGAACCTGGTTCGTCCTTACAACAATTTGGGGGAAGCGTATGACAAACGAGGGGAATATGACAGGGCCATCGCCGAGTTTGAATCGGCGCTTCAGTTGAACCCCAAATATTTTTTTGCGCTCAACAACCTGGGAAATATCTATGGTAAAAAGAAAAAATATCCTGAAGCGATTGCCTATTTTGAAAAGGCCCTGAAACAAAAGCCGGACTATTCTCCCGCCCACTACAACCTGGCCCGCGGCCTGCATCTAATGGGAAAACCAGACGCCGCCATCGCGTCTTACCGCCAGGCCATTCGGTTCAATCCTTATTTCGAGCAGGCTTTTTATAATCTTGCCAATTTATTGCTGGAGACAGGAGAGCCCAAAGAGGCGATTACTAATTTTCTTCGGTTTTTGGAAATGCAGCCCAATCACGCCAGAGCCCGATTTGGGTTGGGCAATGCCTATACCGTGCAAGGCCAGCTCGACCGGGCGTATGCCGAATATCAGCAATCCGCCGCTCTGGACCCTGCGCTGGTTTTTCCGCATGTCAACATGGCCAATATCGAAATGCAGAAAGGCAACATCGAATCCGCCATCGAAATTTATGATCGTTTGTTAGTGCGGGAGCCTGAACTTGCCGGCATTCACAAGAATCTGGGGATGATTTTTTACCAGTT
>JADFGI010000344.1 GCA_022567815.1 Nitrospinota bacterium | reverse complement strand
CCATAGCTGAGAACATAATTGATTTCATCAAGAATTACCATATGATATTCCCCACTTAACAACCTGGGTTTGACGATGCCCCAGGCCTTGGCCGCGGTCCTGCGGTCCTGCTCCGGGTTATTGGTATCCCAGGTGAATCCATCTCCGATGGCCACGACTTCAATCCACGGAGATAAGTTCTCAACCGCTTTTCTTTCCCCTGTTTTCCATTGCCCTTTCATGAATTGGAGAATAAATACTTTCATCTTGTTGCCTGCGGCTCGAAGCGCCAAACCGTAAGCCGCTGTGGACTTTCCTTTGCCATCACCGGTATGAACGATGATGAGGCCTTTTCTTTTTTTTGGATCCGAGGAAGGCCGCTTTTTCATATTTTCCTCCCTAGAAATTATGGCGTATGCAATCGCCAACCCCTTGATACAAGGGGTTGGCTAATAGTCCATGTTGAATTTTGCGACGCGCCGTTAGTTAAACGACCAGGTAAATCCCCCATAGCCGGAGACGCCAGCGGTCCCAAACCCAGCGATTTCTTCGTAGTTTTCGTCAAAAAGATTTTCTCCTCTGGCAGTAATTTTTAAATTTTTATTTACTTTATAGCTTAGAGCGGCGCGAACGATGGTGAACGCACTGGCAATTCGAGTTCCCGTGCTATTGGTACGCGTATCACTCCGTACTCGAACACCCACCAGAGAGTTTAGTTTTTCTTTCCAGGTATGGCTCAGGTTGAGGGAGAAATTATGTTCCGCGCGGCGTTGAAGAGGCTGGCCATCATCATCCCTGGCTTTCAACCAGGTATAATTTGTTGAGACCCTGAAGTTTTGCGGCAATACAATTTTGATAGAGGTTTCCACGCCTTTTATAGTAGCTTTAGCAACATTTTGAGCCCTGAAAACAAATCCGCCCAGGTCCACGGTTTCGATGAGGTTTTCAAAGTCCGTTTCAAAATAAGTGACGGTGATAATAACTTTGTCGTCTAACAAATTTTGATCCAGGCCCACCTCCCAACTTTTGCTTTCCTCCGGTTTCAATGAGGGAGTGCCAAAATCGGGAAAGAAAAGCTCGTTCAGGCTGGGGGCGCGGAAGCCGGTTGCATAAGCTCCGCGGAGTCGCGTTCCGGTTTTTTGAAATCGGTAAGCGCCTTCAAATTTATATGTGGTCGGATCCTTAAACACCGAATTCACATCATGCCGAAACCCAGCGGTCAGGACAATACTCTTGCCATAGTGAAATTGTGTCTGAAGATAGTATCCCTTATTTTTAATGGTTTCACGCAAACTGCTTTCTTCATTGACGCCGTTTCGCTCCTCATATTCAAATCCAAAAGTTGTGGAAAAGTACCGGTTGATTTCCACATTGTTTTGAATATCCACGCCGTAGGTCCGATTAAGAATGTGTGATTTCTTGGTAAATCCACCAGGGTCAAGGGTTCTTAAAAATTCATAAGCCAGAGTCGGGTTAATTTTAACATCCCATCGGTCTAATATGGCTTTTTGAATGGGGAGAGCAAGGTAAAAAGTATCGTTTTTGCTAAATCCTTTGCCGTCTACGAAACCGAATGCATCAAACTCTACAATTGTTTTTGTAAAGCGCCCGATGAAATCCACGCGGCCATCTTCAAGAAAATTGCGGCCCAGCCGGGTGGAAACCGTGGTGTTCTCATAGCCGTCATCCTCCGTGTTGCCACGAATTTTGTTGGCGGCGGAAAAACCGTCGCTGTCGGTGCGTGAAACGGTAATGGAATAGTCCATGAAGTCAAGATCGCCGGCACTGCTTAAGGTTTCCTTGAAGGTTCCGAAACTGCCTCCTTCAAAAGATAAGGAATGAGTGGGTTTTCCCTTGCCCCGTTTGGTGATGATATTGATTACCCCCCCGACCGCGTCCGATCCCCAAAGAGTGCTTTGTGGTCCTCTTAAGATTTCTATTCTTTCAATGTTATCGGTAGTAATGTCGGCGAAATTGAAAGACCCCACCGTGTTGCTGTTAACTTGCACACCGTCGATGAGCACCAAGGTGGCTGAGGATCCGGCTCCCCGCATAAACACACTGGTGGCGGCCCCCAAGGGCCCATTTTGGACCAGATCAATGCCCAATGCTTCGCGGAGTATATCTTCTACATAAGGCGTCTGCTTCAATTCAATCTCTTCCTTTGAAATAATGGAAAAGGAAGAAGGAATGTCCTCTGCAGGGCTTAATGTTCTTGTAGTTGTGACCGGTAGGGTTTTTAAATCGATGGTATCGTCAGCCGCATGCAGGGAGGCGGCCCCGGAAAGAATCAGTAAAAGACAAACAAATGATGAAACGAGCAATAACGAGCGTTGCATAAAATTTCCTTTCTCTCGAAGGATTTTAAAATTACCTTCCAGTCAGATATCCTGACTCAGGGCTTACAGCAACCGCGCCTTCCCATCATCTACGACAGTGGCTTGATGCGGTCCTTCACCCATTACAGTTGCGGGACAGTGCCGGAATTTCACCGGGCTTCCCCGACCAGAAAAGTATTTGATCAATTGAAAATTTTTATTTTGATCTTATCCAGGCCCACCTCCTTCCCATAATCCACTCACCCGTTGAATCGAGCAAACCTCCAATAAGAAGGCCCACCAGAGGAAAATGAGCTACCATTCGGCTTTCGAATGGACGGTTTTTAATCCCAGGCAAAATCGATAAAAATGATAACGCCGATAGAAATGAGGTCATTTTTTCTCTCTCTTAAGATAAATTCCCGTAAGAATTTTGGATTCATTAAGAGAAACAAATGAAAAACCTTTTGGCTTCGGAATGAACTCGGGAAATAAATTTTTAGGAAGGAAAAGAAATAGCGAAGAACCCAAAAAAATATCTGGACGAGTAAATGTTTGGGATGAAATAAATATCAAGCCAGTCACCGGAAATCCTTGCTTCCAGTGAGAAGTTGGGCAAAAAAAATCCCCAGCCTAAAAAAGGCAAGGGACGGTGATTTACCCTCAACCTCTCAGTCCACGAAGAGTTTGAAAAATATTTGCCTGGCAAGGTCTTCTGGCTTCCGGAACAACCTACTCCCCCACCTTCCCGTTCGATTTCGAACAGTGGTATCAGAGGGTTTCATTCCCGGTTACAGCGGCGGGTCCGCGACGGATTTACACCGTCTTCCCCTTTCCAAACAAATCAGTTATTAAGCTATGGACCTACAAATATCAGAAAACGGGATTTTGTCAAACAAAAACCAAAAATCAGCCGACCTTAATTCGCTTGTCCTTAAAACCCTGGTAGCCAAACTGTAACAAAAGCTCTTGGACAATTAGGAACGAAAATACCGAAAAATATGGGAAAGAGAAAAAAATAGCTGACGGCACAAAAGGCGCTGCAACGGGTACAGATAACGGGCCAGCATTTCAAGCACTAGTGGCTAATGCGTCAATCACTAAATTAACAGGTTCACAAGGGGTTTATTATTTTGGATCTCTTTCCGCTAATGAAGTGCTAGCAAACAGAACAGGAACACAATTAATAGCCGATTGGAAAGGTGCTTACTTAATTGTTAATGGGGATAGTACGATTTCAAGTACTGATTCGTCTTTTTTGCAGTTG
>JADFGI010000343.1 GCA_022567815.1 Nitrospinota bacterium | reverse complement strand
TATTTTCTATTGTGTCTCTAGCAGGGAGGGCGGCAGGCGGGGAGATTTGGGCGGCTTGTGGCGCATCAGCTTTAAGCTCAATTTTGGTTTTATCTTTGGATTTTTCAAAAGTAAAGCTGGTGAGTTTTCCCTTATAGAACAACCCTGCCACAATGAGGATAACAACTCCTATCCCACTGAACACAATATATGGATCGATCCCTTCCATATGATTCCCGCCTCAAGTATTCCAAACTAAAAATCATCCTCGTCGTCATCCTCGTCCGACATGGCCGCGTCCACTTCCGCCTGTTCCGCCTGGTCGATCAATTCCTTGATCCGCTCATACCCCGCGGCCAGCTTCTGAATGTTGATCAGCAAAGTGATGAGTTGGGCATCGGGAGCTTCGCGAATTCCGGCGACCAAAGCGCCGCGTTGATCCTCCTCGTATTTTCCATCCCATTCGTTAAACGTCGTCAGGATCTTGTCCTTGCAATGGAGCAAATCGTAAAAAAAACTTTGAACTTCAATCTTGGCCATGGGTCACCTTCAGATAAGTAATGAACAGGGGTCTTTTGCGGACTCCTTGATTGATAAATAAGAATTTTATATAAATAACATATAAATTCTATTTACACGCAAAAAGCATTAATACTATTATGTTGTTCAGGAAATTCAATTTTTGCAAATGGATTGAGGATTAATAGTATGGCTGATGGAGAACGGTTTGTCGATAACGGTGACGGGACTGTCACCGATACAAAATACAATAAAATGTGGATGAAGGAAGACAGTTACCTGATGCGCGGCAAGTGGTTGACCTGGAAAGCCTCGCATAAATTCGTGGCCTGGTTGAACGAACAGAAGTTCGCCGGTTACGAGGACTGGCGCGTGCCCAAAAACCAGGAATGCAGGAATCTTTACGATCACGAATGCAAAAACACCGACTTCAACGGGGACATCGTCCACATCGACTATGTATTTCCCGAAGGGTGCGGGTCCACCTATTGGTGCACCGAGGAACAGGGAATGAACGGCATGGCTTATAATTTTTACAGCGACCGCGGTTATCAGGTGCGCAAAAAGTCATCCGATGAAGGCAATATGGGCTGTCGGCCCATCCGGTCTTTCGGTAAGGAGGTAAAAACACAGGGCCGCCTTTCCGCCACGGGAAGATCCCGGCGGGGGGATTAATTCTATCCTAATCGTAATTTTCTTATGACCACTCAGCGGGCCACGGTTGCGGAAATCGACCTCAACGCGTTCAAACACAATCTGGGCAGAATCCGATCCCTCCTCGAGCCGCAAGTCAAAATCATGGCGGTGGTAAAAGCGGACGGTTACGGGCACGGCGCGGTGCCCTGCGCCAGGGCGGCACTAGAGGCTGGGGCTGACTGGCTGGGGGTCGCCATCCTCGAAGAGGGCGTGGAATTACGCAACAGCGGAATTGACTCGCCCATTCTGGTGATGGGAAGCATATTCCCCTACGAAGCGAAGGACCTGGTTCATTACGATTTGTCCACCAGCGTGAGCGGCTTCGCTTTGGCGCAGGCGCTTTCCCGGCAAGCGGAAAAACAGGGCAAGACCGTCGGCGTCCACATAAAAATCGACACGGGGATGGGCCGGCTGGGAATGCGTCCTGAGGACCTCCCCGATTTTGTGGATCAGGCACAAGAGTTGAAAAACCTTCGCATGGAAGGCATTTTTACGCACCTGTCCTCCGCCGATGAAGCGGACCCGGAATTCACCCTGGGGCAATTGTCCCGTCTGAGTCAGGCGGTCGATTCATTGAAAGCGAAAGGCATCGACCTTCCCATGGTACATGCCGCCAACTCCTCGGCTATCTTGAATTTTCCCGACAGTCATCTGGATATGGCCCGACCGGGCATTGTCCTGTACGGCACACTGGGATTAAGCGGAAAAAGTTCGAACCCAAACCAGACAGCATCGCCCGGCGTGAGCAAACTGCCCCCACGGCGAGTGGCGCCCGGCGTGAGCAAACTGCCCCCACGGCGAGTGGCGTCCGGCGTGAGCAAACTGGCCCTCCGCCAGGAGCCGGTCATGCGGTGGAAAAGTAAAATCCTGCAAATCAACAAATTGCCCAAAGGGACTCCCGTGAGCTATAACCGCCGATTCACCACCGAGCGGGAAAGCCTCATAGCCATTTTACCCGTGGGCTATGGCGACGGCCTGAACCGCGCCCTGTCGAATAATATGGATGTTTTGGTAAGAGGGCAACGCGCTCCACAGGTGGGAACGATCTGCATGGACCTGTGTTTGATCGACGTGACGGATATCAAGGGCGTGCAATGCGAAGATGAAGTGGTGTTATTCGGGCAACAGGGAAATGAATTCATCACCGTCGATGAAATGGCCGAACGGTGCGGAACCATCTCCTACGAAATTCTGTGCAACGTGGGCAAGCGCGTACCGAGGGTTTACCTGCCTTGACCCGGCCTAATCTTCTATCAACTTCAGATCGCTCACCTTTTGTATAGCGTGCGCTTCGCAATATTTCCGAATTCCATTGATGACCTTTATCGTGATCCCAGGGTCGATAAAATTAGCGGTACCGATCTGAATGGCTGTGGCCCCGGCTGATAAAAATTCGAGCGCGTCTTCCGTGGTCGAGATGCCGCCCATGCCAATCACCGGAATCTTCACCGCCCTGACGGTCTGATGCACCATATAAAGGGCGATCGGTTTGATGGCGGGACCGGAGAGGCCGCCGGTTTTATTCGCCAAATACGGCTTACGCGTTTCCAGGTCGATGGACATGCCGATTGCCGTGTTGATGAGGGAAAGCGCGTCGGCTCCCCCGTCTTCGGCGGCTCGCGCGATTTCGGTGATGTCTGTCACATTGGGTGAAAGTTTGACGATCAGGAATTTCTTCGTTGCTTGCCGAACCGCCTCCACCAGCGAGCGCACCACAGCGGGATCGGAACTGAACTGCACGCCGCCCTCTTCCACATTGGGACAGGATATATTCATCTCCAGCGCATCCACCCTTTCGACATCCGACAGCCGGGCGGCCATTTCAATGTATTCCTCTTTTGTGTCGCCGAAGAAATTGACCAGAATGCGGGTTTTATAATTTTCCAGCAGAGGAAGTTTTTCGTTGACGAATTTTTCCAGGCCGATATTTTCCAGTCCAATGGCGTTCAACATGCCCGACGCGGTTTCCACCATTCGAGGAACCGGGTTGCCCATGCGCGGTTTTAGTGACAAACCTTTGGTTGAAAATCCCCCAAGCAGGTCCAAATCCACGAACGGCAAATACTCCAATCCGTAGCCAAAGGTTCCGGACGCCGCGATGACCGGGTTGGCAAACTCCAGCCGCCCCAGTTTGACAGAGAGGTTGTTTCCGGTGGTCATTAAATTTTCCTCTCAGGAGAACGAAATAGAGGATACGGGCGATCAAATCGGCTGGCGGTTCGACAAGGCATCATTATAAGCCCCTCTTTTTCAATAAGATTGACCCTGCAAAACGCATCATCCGGTATTGACTCAAAATATAAACAGGGATATAATTATCTCAAGTTGATGGATGAAACTGAAAAATCGCCCAAACATCCTAACATCCATTA
>JADFGI010000342.1 GCA_022567815.1 Nitrospinota bacterium | reverse complement strand
AAGGTGTGCCCTTATATCGATGTTCCCCTCCAGCACACCCATGACGAGATGCTGGCAAAGATGAAACGGCAGGAACGGGAAAAAAAGGTGCGCAGCATGTTGGATGAAATTCGCTCGAAAATTCCCGGCGTGGCCCTCAGGACGACTTTCATAACCGGGTTTCCCGGTGAGACCGAGGCGCACTTCCGGCACATGCTCGATTTCGTCCAGGAAACGCGGTTTGATCATTTGGGCGCATTCACCTACTCCCATGAAGAGGGAACCACCGCCTATGATTATCCCGATGACGTGCCCCAAAAGATCAAGCAGGAACGAAAAGACGAGTTGATGAAAGTTCAAAAAGAAATCTGTCTGCAAAGGAACCAATCCAAAATCGGGGAAGTGCATCCAGTCCTCGTGGAGGGCGCCGACGCGGAAGAAAGCTACCTGGTAACGGGCCGTATGCCAACCCAGGCCCCGGAAATTGATGGTCAGGTGATCATTGAGGCCAGCGACGTGGAACCCGGTCAAATCGTCCCCATGCGTATTATCGCCGCCACCGATTACGACGTGGTGGCAACGCGGATCGATTGATGATAAAACCCTACCCATTCCCCCTTCACCGAAGGGGCTCACACTTCCAGCGCCAATGGGGATGACCGCCCTATGTAGAGGTCTCCTTCATAGCATCTAGCAAATGACACTAAAAAGAATCGGAATATTGACCGGCGGCGGCGACTGCACGGGAATGAACGCGGTGATCCGTGGCATCACCCGCGTGGCGGTCTTCCAGCATGGTTGCGAGGTCATCGGCATCGAGCAGGGATTCGACGGGTTGATATTCAACCGGTACCAGGAACTAACCACAATCGGTACCCGCGAAATCCTTTCACTCGGCGGAACCATTTTGGGGACCACCAATAAAGGCAATCCGTTTTCCTACAGGGAATTTGATGAAAATGGGGCCATTCGGGAGCGGGATTACTCGCAACAGGCCGTGGACAATTTCAACCGGCTTAAGCTGGATTGCCTTTTTGTCATCGGCGGAGACGGAACCCTGCAAATCGCTTACAAATTCTTTGAAATGGGGATTCCAGTCATTGGGATTCCAAAAACCATAGACAACGATCTGGAAGGAACAGACTATACCTTCGGATTCCAAACGGCGACACAGGTGGTGTGCGATGCCCTGGACCGCCTGCACACCACCGGCAGGAGCCACCAGCGGGTCATGATTCTGGAAGTCATGGGCCGCGATGCCGGTTGGATCGCTTTAGAGGCAGGGATTGCCGGGAGGGCGCACATCATTCTGATCCCCGAAATTCCCTATCAAATGGCAAAGGTTCTGGAGAAGATCAAACTGCGGCAGGGCGGGGGAAGCCACTACAACATCATTGTGGTTGCCGAGGGCGCCAGGGAAGTTGGGTATAGTGAAATCACCCTGGAATCCGCCACCACTCGTTTGCAGGGGATTAAGCAATATGGCGGGGTGGGAAACTATCTGGCGGAACAAATCAGCCGGGAAATCGACCTCGAAGTGCGATGCACGGTTTTGGGACATACCCAGAGAGGCGGAACCCCAACCTGTTTCGACCGCGTCCTTGGCACCCGCCTGGGCACTTATGCGGTTCAGGCGGCGGTGGATGGAAAATTCGGCAACATGGTGGCCCTGAAGACCCCAGACATTTCGCTGGTCTCCCTGAAGACCCTGGCCGGAATCGTCCGCAAAATTCCGCTCACTTCCCAATTGATCGTGTGCGCGGAACAGACACGGATCAGCCTTGGGAGATAGGCCCATAAAGGTCTGGTTTATTTCTTGTCACGTAAAAAGCAGTGTGTTAATCTAGCCAGCCAAAGGTAGAAATTCCATTTAGGGCATCTCTAAAAATGCTTTCGGGCCATGAGCGGGCCTTATGAAATAAGGGTTCGCGAGTTGCCTGACATAAAAATGTCGAATTATTAGAGATATCCTTGAAACCTTAATCACACACGTTGCCGGATCAAGCCGGAGGTGGCCCCTTGGGTTCCCGATTTGAGAAGAAGGCGGCGGTGGACCAACCATGAAAAGGAGCAATGAATGTCAGAAGTAACCATGAAAAGCCTGTTGCAGGCGGGGGTGCATTTTGGTCATCAAACGACCCGGTGGAACCCCAAAATGAAGAAGTACATTTACGGTGCGAGGAATGGCATCCATATCATCGATCTCCAGAAAACGCTGAGGAAATTTCAGGAAGCGGAGAAAGTTATCAGGGAACTGGCCCGATCCGGTAAAACGCTGTTATTTGTCGCTACCAAAAAGCAAGCCCAGGAACTCATCGCTCAGGAAGCAGTTCGTTGCGGGATGTTTTATATCAACCAACGGTGGCTGGGCGGAACGATGACCAATTTTTCGACCATCCGCAAAAGCATCGACCGATTGCGCGACCTGGAAAAACAGGAGGAAGAGGGCGAGTTCGAAAAACTGCATAAAAAAGAGGCTTTGCGAAAACACAGGGCAATTGCAAAGCTCAACAAATTTTTCCGCGGCATCAAGACCATGAAACAACTTCCCGACGCGATTTTCATTATCGATACACGTAAAGAGAAAATCGCCCTTGCCGAAGCAAAAAATCTGGGTATTACAATATTAGCCCTTGTGGACACCAATTGCGATCCTGATGGAATCGACTTTCCCATTCCGGGAAATGACGATGCCATCCGCTCTATCAAGCTGTTCACTAAACGAATCGCGGATGTTTGGGTGGAAGAACAGGAAATGAAGAAGGCGCGGCAAAAGGATGATGACGAATCCGCGAAACAGCAGGCCGAGGCGGCTAAAGCCGCAAAAGCAAAGGCCGCCAAAGATGAGCCCGCCGAAGTAACGGCTGACTCTGATTCAAACGGTCAAAGTAAGGGAGAGGAACCCGCCTGACCCGATTATTTTGCATTGGCGCCTTCGCTCAATCAGGCGACCCTTTCCGGCAGTGTGAATATTCTTCCCAAATAAGAAACGGGGGTTCTCTGTGTCTGTAAATATGTCCCTCTGGGCGAGATGTGGCGTGCCATTGCGAATTTCATAAATAAAGAATAGATATAAATAAAAACCAGTTTTTGAGTAACAAGGAGTTATTGAAGGATGGAAATCACAGCGTTAATGGTAAAAGAACTGCGTGCAAAATCGGGCGCCGGTATCATGGATTGTAAGGGCGCCCTTAAGGAAGCCGGAGGCGATGTCGAAAAAGCGGTCACCGTTCTCAGAAAGAAAGGATTGGCCAAGGCAGAAAAAAAATCCGCCAGGGCGACGGGCGATGGCGCCATCGGGACATACATTCACCCCGGCAACAAAATCGGCGTCATGTTGCAACTTCATTGCGAGACGGATTTCGTGGCCAACACTGACGACTTCCAGGGCCTGATAAAGGATATTTGCATGCACATCGCCGCCTCGAAGACGCGGTATATTTCCCGGGACGAGGTAACTCAGGTAGATTTAGACAAGGAACGGGAGATATTTGCCCACCAGGCCAAGGAATCCGGCAAGCCGGAAAAAATTATTGACAAGATTGTTGACGGAAAGATCGGCAAATTTTATCAGGAAAACTGTCTTC
>JADFGI010000341.1 GCA_022567815.1 Nitrospinota bacterium | reverse complement strand
AAACATCTTTTGACGGCGGCAAAGCTCGAACCCAAAAAACATGCGATTGCTTTCGCGGTGTGCAATGTTTACAGCAAAAAACGATTTTTCTCCGTCGCGGTGGGTCATTGTGAAAAAGCCCTCAAGCTTGCTCCCGGCGATCATCCAACGATGAATCGGCTGGCCTGGCTTTATGCAAAAAAGAAGATCAATTTAAAAAAAGGACTCGAACTTTCCCAAAGAACTCTGGAAGCTTTTCCGGAAAAAGCGGAATACATTGATACTATTTCAGAACTTCACTACGCCAGGGGGGATGTGGAAAAAGCGGTGGAAAATATTCAGGCCGCCATAAAACTGGTACCAGATGAGCCGTACTATAAACAACAGTTATGGAGATTTAAAAACGTTAAACCCTCCGCCCTGCCAGTCGCCAAAGCTAAAAAGAATCCAAAATCCAAAAAGAATGAAGTCAAGTCTGAAGTCAAGAGTTGACCCCCGCCAGCCTGGAGGCTGGATCCAATATTAACGTACTATGGATTTATGGCTGGCCAAATCTTTCACAGCGCTGAATTATTCATCCCGACATTTTTTCTCCGGGGCTCGTGAACGAAGTGAGCGTCAGCCTTAAACTTTTCCTCCCCGTGTAACGGGGGGGATTAGAAGACGCCGAATCCTTTCATGCCCATGTAAAAGCCGTAGCATGCCAACAGAATAAATCCATCCCGCCTGGATAGCTCGTGCTCTATTCGGATTAAAACCAGCAAAAAACAGGAAAGCCCGGTGGTGAAGATCAAATCCGCTTGAATGGGTTCTGTGATTTCAAGAGGCTTGATCAGGGCGGTGATGCCAAGAACCATGAGTATGTTGAAAATATTACTGCCGAACACATTTCCTATGGCCATTTCTCCGTGGCCCCGTTTGGCGGCCATGATCGAGGAAACGATTTCCGGCAAACTCGTACCGATGGCAACGATGGAAATGCCGATATACCACTCGCTAACCCCCAGGGATTGGGCAATGGCTACCGCTCCATCGACCAGAAACTTGGCCCCGAATACCAAAAGCCCCAGCCCAAAAACGATGAGCAGAAATTGAAAAAAGATTCCCTTTTCCGACCAGAACCCGGTTTCCCCTTCCATTTCGATTTCTGAAGCTTCTTTTTTGCGAAAGGAATTCCACAGGTGCCCAGCCAGCAGAAAAACCATGAATCCGCCTTCAAGCGTGGTTAGGTGTAAATCCCAAATCAGAAACATGATGAGAAAGGCGGTCAGCAGAAATGCGGGTGTTTCTTCCTTCAGGCGTTTTTTCCCAATGGTGAGGGGAATGAGGAACGCCGTCAAACCCAGGACCAGTCCCACATTGGCCACGTTACTGCCGATCACGTTTCCGAGAGCCAATTCCGGGGCTCCCTTTTGCGCCGCAAGGATGGAGACCGCCAGCTCCGGAGCCGAAGTTCCGAATCCGATAATCGTGGCTCCTAGTATGAATGGACTTATCTTGTACTTTTGTCCCAGGCGAACGCTTCCGGTGATTAAAAAATCTCCCCCGAAATAAAGCAGGGGCAGGCCCAGGATCAACTGGAGAAAATTAATTAGCATGCGATTTCTTCAAATGGCTGGGTGCGGAAGTTTTGAAAGGAAAACGGGTTGTCATTTTTATAATTTTTGATACCAATGATATGAGTAGGGCAGGGGATAGATTAAAGCGCCCCCAGAGGGGCGCTCATTGTTTACGGGTTTGGTAGGGCATTTCAGCGGTTGTTCATCGAGCCATCCCGATCATTTTTTACCGCTCCCTTCCTCCATTTGACCAGAAGTGCCTGCTGGCATGGGCATACCTTCCTGCATGGCTTTTTCCTTGTCTTTCATTTCTTGTCGATGCCGTCTGTAGGAAAAGCTTCCCTCGTCTTCTGCCCCTTCATGTCCGGATTTATATTCTTCTCCTTTTTCCATGGACGATTGTACAGCAGATGTGCCGCTGCCTTCTTCAAATTTTTGATATTCTGCTGACCCTTTTCCGGAGGAATCGGCGTGACTGCCTTTATCAGCGAAGGCCGAAGAAGAAAGGACGATGAAAAAGGAAAATATAACCGCCGAAAATATCAAACCTGTTTTTTTCATGGATGGCTCCTTATCTGATACAAAATTTTTTTTGGTTCCCGATATTGTAGTTAATCACGAATTGAATGAATGGCAAAAAAAATCTTTCGCTTAGTTTATAAATTGCGAGCTTTGATATAACAGCAGGAAGGTTTGAGGACCCCGTTACACGGGGAGGAAAAGCCTGCTACGCAGGAGGGCTGACGTTCGCCCGCTAACGCGGGAGGAAGCTTGGGGCTGAGTTCACTTCGTTCACGAGCCCTGAAAAGCTATAAATCCATCGCACGTTAATATTGGGTCCAGCGTCACGCTGGCGGCGTGAGCAAATTCGCCCTCCGCGGAGGAGTCAGCGGATAAAGCTATCGTTGAATCCGGCGCGTCCAATCTTTTTTTGCATCACTTTTGCCTGGGGCAGGCTGTCGAAGCCTCCGAGTTGCACGATGTAGATGTTGCTGTTGACCTTGCTTTTCCTGGAACTGGAGAGGAATCCCTCGACGCTTAATTTGTCCCGGAGTGCTTCCGCCTGGCTTGAAGTTACAAATTTACCAAGGACGATGGTATAGGAATTGTCCGCAAGTTTTTCCATGACGGAATTAAATCCCTTGGTTTTCAGATCGTTGAACGCCTGACTGCCGCTCTCCCTGGTGGAGAAACCGCCGACAAACACAACATGCCTTTCCGCTTCAACACTTTTCACCTGGATTGTGGGCTTGAAACCTTTATTCTTTATCCGTTTGGCAAGGCCCTTGGCGTTGTCCTCAATGGAAAATAAACCCAGTTGAACGAAATACTTTTTAACCGCTGGAGTTGCAGGCGATTGTGTTTTAGCCGGTTGACGAACCACCGGCTGGGTGGTGGATTCCTTGGGAGGCGTTTTGGCGATTACGGGTTCTTCCTGTTTTTCAACAGAGGGTACCGGAGTCGGCTTTACTGCCTCAGGCTCAACCTTGGTTGTTTCTGCTATTTGGGGTTCAGTTACTTCGGATAAAACCGGGGCCGGGCCGGACTTTGCGCCGGAAATTTCCTCCGCAGGTTGGGCCTTTGTCAGTTCGGGAAGAGCAACCTCGTCGTTTTCCTTGGAAGAAGTGACTCCAGTCACCTGCCAGTAAATAAAAGCGATCAGGGCGATTCCGACCAATGAAATGGTCAAAAGCTTTGTGTTTTTGGACCGTATCGTTTTTTCAGCCTCAATTTCCGCTTCGATCTCGGCGTCTTCGATCAATGAATCGATGCTTTTATGGTAGGTTTTATCTTGTTCCTGCTCTTGGTCTTCCATGATCTGAGGCATAAATATCCGGGGAGTTAATGAAAATTTATATAAATTTTATGGTCGAACTTAAAATTTTCCTGTGTTTGGCGAATCCAGAAATTACGAAATAAATGAATGATATTAAGATGGTATTGAAGGAATGTTACAGTAATGGATGTAAGGATGTTTGGGCGATTTTACAGTTTCATCCATCAACTTGGGATAATTATATCACTGTTT
>JADFGI010000020.1 GCA_022567815.1 Nitrospinota bacterium | reverse complement strand
ATTCTGGCTTTATCTTTTTTGCAGATAAGTTTCAACTGCCGCTCCACCAGGGCCTTGTTTTTTTTCTGGTACATATCAATGAAGTCAATCACGATCAAACCGCCCAGATCACGCAGGCGCAATTGCCGACCCACTTCGGTCGCCGCCTCCAAATTGGTTTTTACCGCTGTTTCTTCGAGTTGACTGGCGCCGGTGGTTTTACCTGAATTGACGTCAATGGATACCATTGCTTCGCCAATATCGATCACAATCGATCCACCCGAAGGCAACTTGACCGTCCGATCATAAATCGATTCGATTTGCGCCTCGACATTGTACTGGGAAAAAATGGGTTTTGTTTCCTTATGAAATTTGACCCTGCGAATAAGCCGGGGCATGACCATCTTGAAAAACCCCTGAAGCACTTTATACGATTCCTTTTCATCCACAATAATTTCTGAAGTGTCGGCGGTAAAATGGTCTCTCACTGTCCGAACCACCATATCGGGCTCGCTGTATAAAAGTGCCGGGGCTTGGATATCCTCATTTTTCAAATCAGAATCCAGTTTTTCCCAGATATTCAGAAGCATTTGCAAATCCTTCTGAAGCTCTGGTTTTGTCCGGCCCAATCCGGCGGTGCGAATGATGACGCCCATATTTTCCGGCAGGTTAAAATCGGCGATGATATCCCTTAATTTCTTTCTCTCGGATTCATCCTCAATTTTCCTGGAAATCGCACTGGCCTCCTGCCCCACCATCAAAACTAAAAACCGGCCCGGAAGGCTGATCCAATTTGTTAGAGAAGGGCCTTTAGTATCTCTCCCCTCTTTCACCACCTGAACCAGAAGCTTTTGTCCGCGAATCAGCACATCCTGAATCCGCGTTCTTGCTTTTTTTTCGCCTGTTTGCAGATAAGAATCTCTCCGGACATCTTTAAACGGCAAAAACCCGAATTTCTTGCCGCCAAAATCCAGGAAAGCCGCTTCTATCGAGGGCTCTACCCGATTGATTGTACCAAGATAAATATTTCCCTTGATTTGCTCGTGGGAAGCGTGTTCGACGATCAATTCTTCGACTTTTCCATCTTCCAAAACAACCACCCGGCATTCTTCCGGTTGGTCCGCATTGATTAACATTATTTTTTTTGGCATTTTCAGTATTTCTCGCTTTTTATTTGCCGCAATGGACAAAAACCATCTTTAAGTCTGTTATAATAAACTAAAAATTATGTGTTTACAAAAGGGGTTCAATTTCACTTAATTTGTTAATTTTCAAATAGATAGCCATAGCATTCGCTCCGATTTTGTTTTGGCATATTATAGGACCCTTTTCCACCAGAAACTTTGAGCGATTTATGATGTTAGATTCGTTTGGCATGCCCTCGTTGGACACTTTAAGTCCTGACGACCTAAAAGGAAAAACCATATTTATCCGCGTGGATTTTAATGTTCCCCTGGTTTCCGCCAAACAGGGATATTACCGCGTGGCTGATGATACCCGGATTCGCCGTTTTCTTGACCTTACCTTCAAAAAAATTCATGAATTGACGGACGGAGATTGCAGGATCATCATTGGCTCTCACCTGGGGCGGCCGCATAAAACCAAAGATCACGTTGGATGGGACGGAATTTTCAACATTCAATTTGTCAGCAATCATTTTGACACGTTGATCAGGAAAAGATACGGCGACAGTTACACTATTTTCCCCCCGGAGATCATTGATTCCCATCTGAAACATTCTCTCGAAATAATTTCGCATCATCGGTTGCCGCCGGGAGGCATTAAATTTCTACCCAATCTGCGCTACCTGCTGGAGCCGAATAATCCTGAAACTTATCGCAAAGAGTTCATTACTGATATCGCCGAAACCGCGGATGTTTATATCAATTGCGCTTTTGGGTGTAGCCACCGGGTAACCAAAAGCATAAAAATGCTTCCCCACCTAATGAGGCAAAAGGGCAAAATCGTGGTGGCGGGCAATTTGCTCCGTGAAGAGATCAAGATCCTGGGGGCGTTTGGAAATCGTATTCTTACTGATCCCCAAAAAACCGTGATCATTGTCGGTGGAGCCAAAATTAACGACAAAATAGCGGTCCTCAAGGAATTTGTTAAATCCAACGTAAAGCGTATCATAATCGGCGGCAAAATGGTGAATGCTTTTATTCTGGCTCAAAATGGAAAAGAGCATGTCACTCCTTTAGAGTTGAAGGATCTTCCAAGCAAACTGGTGAACCTGAATGGTGACCAAGGACAAAGCTTACTTGAAGAAACCCGGTTAGCCGATGAAATCATCGATCTGGCGGAAACCAACAATGTCGAAATAGTTTTCCCAAAAGATTATAAAGTGGTTACGGATTTCAACGACGCCACTTATGAAGTCAAAAAACTGCCCGATTTCAATAAAGAACTGCAACTGGATCTGGGGCCAAAATCCATCGAAAATTTTTATCAAAACATTCTGTCGCCCGACATTGAAAATGTATTCTGGAACGGTCCCCTGGGGGCATACGATCATCCATCAAACAATTCCTATCTGGAAGGTTCGATCGAACTGGCCAAATTGCTTTTCAGCTGTGCGCTTATCAACCCTAAACTTTTTGTGGTAATCGGAGGTGGCGATTCAGCGGCCCTTCTCAACAGGGTGAGCATCAATGAACTGAAAAATTTGATCAAAAAACAAATCGAAAAACAGCTTCTACCTCCCATCAACCGAAACTTGCTGACCCTGGGTTTTTCGAAAGACGACAGCTACACACTCTGGAATTATTTCACCTCCAACTTTTTTGTATCTACGGGGGGAGGCGCTGCATTGGAATTTCTGGAATTCTTCCTGAAAGACGAGGGCAAATCGGAACTCGCTCTCTACCTCCCCGGAACAAACGCGTTGATGGATTTGGCGCCCACCTGATCCTCCTGCGAACCGGGCGAGGCAAAGGATTCGACAACTGCATTCAGCAGACGGCTCAACCTGGCGAGTTCTTCGCCCATTTGTTCGTAGCAACGCAAAGTTGCCCCCGCCAGCTTGACAACATTCTCCCCCTGAAAATTCTCCTTGCGTTTTTTAAACATGTCAACGACGGGTTTTAATTCCGGATGGGCGCATCCTGTCAGGTTCAACCGCTCGTCGATGCGGTTGATTTCCTCTCCCAGAGCTTGCAGTTTTTCAGGTGAAGGTTTTCCACGGAACAACCGAATGATGCTTCCCGTGACTTGCAACCCTTTCCTGCCAAGTCGGATCAGGTCTCCCAGTATTTCAATTTTCTCCTTCAAAGAACCTATGATCCCAGCCATATCCTCACAATCGTAATCCTGACGTATGGTTTCGACCATAGCATCCTGATCCGGCGAATCACCTTCACCAACGCTTTCCCGCAGGGAATCGAGCCACAATCTGGAATAACAGCATCTGAAGATATCGTCCAGATTCACCACATGCCGGATCAATGGTTTCAGGATGAGCCGGCGGTCATCTCCGTATCGGGTTTCAAAAATATGCATTTCATCCAACGGCCCCATATCATTCGGGAGCTTCCAAACATGTTCTTTCTGGTGATTCAGAATCATGGAATACACGTGACGCGGCTGAACCTTATGGATGCAAACGATATTATTGCATTGCACTCCATAACTGCAGGGTGCGCAGGAGATTCTGGCCTGAAACAGCACATGGCCAGGGGAATAGGGTCCCGTCTCGTACGGATGCGCGTGGGCAAAAAACAATCCCACGATCCGGGTTCCCAATGCGGCGGCGATGTGCATGGTGCCAGTGTCATTGGTCACAAGATAAGAGCATTTGCCAACCCACCCGATCAACTGGGTGATATCGGTTTTTCCCGTCAGGTCTATGATGTTTTCCCTGTGGTCCGCAAGATTACGAATTTCCTCGGCAACCGATGCTTCACCCGCCACCCCGAACAGAACAATTCGGGCATTGAGGCGATTGACCAGCAAGTCCGCCAACTCGGCAAAATACCGTGTCGGCCATCTACGGTTTTCCAGACTGGAACCTGCCTGGATGCCGATCAACAATTCTTCATCGCCAACATTTTCCTGGTCGATCTGTTCCGCTATGGATGCCTGGGTTTCCTCTGCGACATTGATCCTGATCTTTTGATCTTCCAACTTTACGTCGGCGCTCCGGGTAAAAATTTCGACCAGGTTGAAGGGATTGTAAACGCGGTTGAACGGCTCGATCCCAAAAAACTGCATCCACGGATGACGGGTCATGCGGTCGCCGGTTTCATTGCACATAAACCCGCACACTTTTTTGATTCCTAGATATAAAATCATCAACGCGCTGAGTTTGGAGTGGCTGAGATTCACCACAAGGTCGAACCGCCGATGTTTCATGTCATCCAGAAAGGACTCCAAATACCGGTAGATAACCACCCAGGTCAGCTCCTTCCAACGGCTTTTTTTGGTGAACTGGCGCATGTCCAGAACGATGGAATCGTCAATATCGGGAATGTTTGGGGCAAATTTGGCAAAATCACTCGACACCATCAGCGTGATTTTCGCCCTTGGATATTTATGCCGCAACCCGCTGATCAATGGCGTGGCTTGCACCAGATCACCCATACGGGTCAGACTCATGACAAGGATACGGTCAACCAAAACTCACCTCTCTTCATTCACCAACTGATCCACCATAAGCAGAAGGGTTTCTGTTTTTGTCAAGGCCCCCTCGCCCTTTGCGATTTGATCGGTGACGGATTTCAGGGAAAACTCCGGGGTTCCGCGGAACTGTTCGAGATAACCTGCCAACCTGGTATTTTCACCCGCCTGTTCGATGAAAGTTTCAATGACTTCTTTCCTGCCAGCAACCCTCTGCTTCAAGAATGCCAACTGATCATCGAAAATGTGAATCAACATTTCGGTCATGCGGACCTCAAGGGTGTGTTCCGCCAGAACCCGTTCACGGCCTTTTTGAGCAATGACCTTTCTCTCCTTATCATGCGCCAGGTACCAGGAAATTTTTTCTTTAAGGTCCGCAACGCTGTTGAAGGTAATGATTTCTTCGCCGGGCCGGAACAAATCATTCAACTCTGAACGTTCGTCAACCAGTTGGAAACCGCCACAGGCGGCAATTTCAAAGGTCCGCGGATTCACAAAGTCGCCTTCCGAATTGACCCCTTCGTGGTAGGTCGAGGAATGCAGGTTCAAATGGATTTTGGCGCCATTATAAATTTTAACCGACTCCTCGGAGGATACCCGGCGATTTTCATTCTGCACCTTTTGGCCGACGGGCGATTGTAAATCCCAATCGGTTCCCCAGATTTTAAAATCGTGTTCCAACAATTGGGGAAACGTCTGCTTCCGATTGTAATAGGCCGCGCCCATGAAGGAAAGGTCGGCTCCATAGGTCTGCCGTTCATCCGGGCTCAGTTCAAGCGGTCGATGTACATCGGGAAAACATCCTTGCGGCAGGTAGTAAGGGCTTTTAGCTCCATGGGACTGGAGTTGGTCAAGTATTTCCCCCTGCTGAAAGGTGAAGAAAAAATCATAGGAACCAGCGACTTCCTTCCAGTAAGGAAGCGTACGGAAATCTTCCACGAACCAAAAGGCAACAGGTACCTTTAAAACTTTCAACCTTTCGATGGCCTGCGGGGTCAGCGGGGCCTGAGCAAGGGCCAGTATGAGGTCGGGCTGAAATTCCGAAGCGCGGGCGGCGACGATTTCCCCCATCAAGTTCATGAATAGGTTGGATAATGCGTTCGCATTTTGCTGGTTTCGGGTAATATCTTTAAGGGAATCAAAACCATCGGCGAATTTATCGCACTCGACGGTCGCCACATGATGGCCTAAATTCTCCAAAGCGCCGGCGCAATACCTGGCCGTCGGCAGGGATCCTCCATATATCGGATTAACCACAAGGATGCGCAGGGATTGGGTTGTCAAAAAACCCGCCAACTCGCGGCCAGCCTCCAGTTTTTGAAAGTAGCCCTGAGAAACCCGAACGGAGGTAACATGTTGGAAAATATTCCAATTCTCAGGGTCCGTCCGGGCACATAATTTTGGCGTTGGTTGCGCAATCAAAAACCGGGTTCGCGGCAAAAAAGGTTGAAGGTCTATCGCGGCAAGAAACGCCCGAAAAATCTCCATCGAGGGTTCGACTACGAGGACCGGACCGGAAAATTTTTTCAATATTTCTTCTACGTGATACCCGAATCCCAGTCCATAAATTATGGTTTGCAAACCCTCCCTGGCAACAAATTCGGAAACCGCCCTCACGGCTTCCTCTTTTGGCCGGTAGGTACTGTGAAGGGAAACGGACCCAATGCGGGGAACGGGATGACCATCTTTTGAAAGCGCAACCTGCACCGTTTCTGATTTTTTTGCGGCTGACACCCTTTTGGCCAGAGCCGGGTCATGCGCTTGCAATCGTTTCAGGTTTTCGTTAAACAGATTCACATTTAGTTTCCGATATTAAACATATCAATTCTGAGGTGTCACCTGAAAACTCGCATTTTTTCAATAGGTTTCAGATGAAAGTTTGAGTGATCGCATAGGCAGGGATAAAACCCTAGATTTTCCCTAAGATTATTTATTCTATATACCGAATAATATTATGGTTTTCCGATAATATACTCAAACCAGTTCAGGATGTTCTTTCCGTCCGGCAGGGCTCATTTCCCGTTCGAGTCGCGCCTTGAGGTCGCTGGCGTCCTTGTAATCGGGGTCAAACAGCAGGATTTTTTCCAGGGTTTTATTTGCTTCATTCAATTTATTCATTTTGTACTGTATCCCCGCCAGCCCAAACAAAATATCCAAATTGGCGGGATGAAGTTTTAAATATTTTTTCAAGACGTTTTCGCATTCGGAAAACTTTTTTTCCTCATAAGACAATTCCATAAGATTTGTCAACGCCAACGGGTTCTCTACGTTTGCATCCAGGGCGTGAACAAATGACTCGATAGCCTGGGATTTTAATTCTTTTTGCCTGAAAGCAATTCCCAACCCGGACCAGGCCTTATCATTTACCGGCTGGATTTCAAGAACCTGAAGAAAACCTTCGATGGCCTCATTCCAGTTGGCTTTTTGTAATTCCAGTGAATTTATTCCCATGCGGGCTGAAATGTTTTCCGGCTGTATTAAAAGGGCTTTACGATATAGAACCTCAGCTCGACCTGCATCCTGCAGGTGCATGCAACAATTCGCTTCGCCGCAAATGGCTTCCACACATTCGGGAACCTGTCCCTGCAGTTGGCGGTAAACCAGGATGGCCGACTGAAAGTCGCTTTCCTTTTCCAGTTGTTTAGCGTTCCCCAGCATCTCCTCAGTCCCTCGGCCTTCTTCAACCTTGAGCCGCGCTGAAATTTTGTATTGAAAAACAAAAAACCGCCGGAACTCTTCGGGAGTCAGGTCATTGATTGTCATCCGTCCAATATTGAGGGAGGTGCGGCTTCCCGGTTTTAATTCCTTAAACTGCGGATCCAGGGTTTCGTCGACCTGGCCGATTTCAAAGCCCGCCTGGGAAAACAGTTTTTCTATTTCCTTAAAGGTAAAAAACCGCAAATGCGTTTCGTCCAGAATTCCCTCCTTCTGATAGGTCCAGTTTCCTTCCACCAGATGATGGACCAATCCCATAAACTGCACATTGGGAATGCTTGCCACCACCGTTCCCTGGGGTTTCAGGTATTTCCGCATTTTTTTCAACACGGCAAGTGGGTCGATGAGATGTTCCAGTACATCCGCGAATAAAATGCAGTCGAAGCTGTTCTCGGCATACGGCAAATCCATTTCTTCGATATTTCCCTCAACCACATCGTCCAACACCTGCCGCGCCAGACGGGCCGCTTCCGGGTCGTTCTCAACCCCGGCGACAAACACTCCCGGCCTCTTCTTCAATTCCTTTCCGGTCATGCCGGCGGCGCATCCAACTTCCAGGATGGTGGACGCGTCCTCGGGAATGAGGGGGAAAAGATCATCCCTCACATTTTGATAATATGAATCCGGCTTTCCATTCGCCGAGGTTTGGGGGGGGTCATTGGCTCTGAAATGGTCGTCCAGAGTGGCCAACAGGAATTTTGCCCGGTGGTCATAGGTGTGCCGGGCCAGCACCTCTTCGCGCCCTTGGCGGGCAATCTTCAACCGTTCCTCAGGATGCTCCAGAAAATATCGAATCCGTTCGATCAGATTATCTTCAGTAAAAATGACCAGATGCTCTTTATCCTGAAAAAATTCCTCCAGCCCGCTTCCCTGGGCTGAATCAGTGACCAGCAGACTGCCACTGCATAGCGCCTCGAACACCCTCATATTCAAGTCCCCGTTCACCGCTTCGTTAAAAACGATTCTGGATTGTGAAAAAACCTCCGCCATTTCGTCCATGAATTTGCGGTCGCAGTGCAGGGAAAAGTGTTGGCCGATGTTATCCAGCAATCGTTTCCGCCGCACATGCGCAGGAGTGACCGACCCCACGAATCCCACATCGTATTTCTCTTCCTGATCCTTCTTTCCATGAATTTCAGGGTCACATCCCAGCGGCAACCAGAAAACATTCCTGCAACCTCCAGCCCGCATAGGCTCCACATAAGCTTTTTGGGCGAGGAAGACGAAATCAAACTGTTTGGCGATTTCCTTATGGCGTTCAAAATGAATGTGGGTGTCTATCAGATAACAGGCTTTGGGTAACAAATGATCGCCCAAATCCGGCGGAAGCCCGCCCAGCCCTGTCTCGACCCACAGATAAAGGTCCGGTTGCCATCCCTGGGGCAACTGACTCAACATATGGGACAACGTGGCGTCTGCGTCGCAGGGAATGTCCTGGGGTGTGATTTCCCAGTTCAACGCTTCAAGGTTCCATTCCTGGATGACCTCCTGGGTAATCATCGCTCCCGAGGTGAACACGTTGTGTTCCTTCCTGAGAGCCCGCTCCATGTAATAAGCCGTGGTCACGGGATAGGACACAAAATTCATCAGGATATTTTTACGCGGCTTCTCATGGAATGGCTTGTAAGAATTGTTCAAGGAGACCCCTGTCGCCTCAAGAAATTCGACGATGGTTTCCTGAATCACTTCAGTCCAGGATTTCAAAAAAGCCGTCGACCCAAACTGGCTTCGCACGGTTTCTTTCGCCTTCCTGCCCATTTCCATGGCCTTGCCGGGATCACTCAGCAATTCAGCAACGCAAGACCGCAGAATCTCGATGTCGTCGGAGATGTACCCGTTGACGCCGTTTTCAATTGGCGAGGTCCCATTGAAGGTCGAAATAACCGGCATTCCCGTGGCCATGGCTTCCAGCATTGCGAGATTATAGCCATCCTCATAACCATCCACTGTCGTGTTAAGAAACACCCGGCAATGGCTGTAATGATCCTTGAGATCCTGAAATCCCTGGGAGAGACGGGACGATGGAATCGAGGGGTTCATTCCCAACGTGACCGTGGAAAAACCCTCCACAATCTGCTGGCTGGCGGAATAACCCAGCATGAGATCACGTTCCTTAAACAGATTGGCCACTCTCAAAATACTCGGATTCTTTCCTGTATATGTGTCAAATTCCGAGACATCCAATCCGGGGCGGATCACTTTTCCATCCATCCCCCAATCCTGCTGTTTGCTTTGGGAAATGAACACCTTTTTAACCAGCTTGAAAAACGGTTGTATTTTCTTTAGATATTCTTCCCGGTTCACCCGGCCATTTCCCAGTTCAATTTCCGTGGTCAGCCGATTATGAAAAACCAGAATCTTGGGAAGGGTATAATCCTTAAGCTCAATCAGATCTTTTACGTTGTGGGCGATGATCAAATCGACAGCATTCTGATCCAACTGCTCCCTGGCTTCTTCAAGGGACAGCAAATGGATGTTTTCCGGCAGGGGACGCATATTCTGGTCCCATTTCCGGGTTTTTCCCTGGCCAATTTCCGGTTCAACCACCAAAAATTCATGGCCCAATTTCGACAAAAGGCACAGGTAGGGCTCGTGCCAATTAAAGGAAAGGATTTTCAGGTTCATGAGGGGAGATTTCTCCTGCAAAGAGTTACCGTTATTCCCACCAGTGGGGTTAATTTGCGAAAATTCAACGCATTTCCCGTTAATCCGCAATTTTAGCTGGATTCTCTGGTCGCTTGACCGAAGTCCTTCCCTCTACTTTCCCACTTTGTTTCCAAATTGTGACATTCGCTTGACCCACCCTTGACCCTGATTTTTTATCCTGTCTCCGATATATGGCTAACAATTTTTATCAATAAATTGGTCAGGGGATAAAATATGACGTTTTCAATCTATCGATTTCGATTTAATATCATCACCTTGATTATCGCTGGCGTAGTTTTCCTGTCGGTCCCTGTCCAGGTTGGGATGGCAAATGAAGTCCGCAATAAATCCAAAAGGGTTGTGCCCATAAAAAAGGTTTCCGTTCAAAAACAAAAACCTTTGAAACAAGGCATTCCGATTGTTGAAAATAAAATTCACGCAAAAATTAAAAGCGTGATCACCGATTACAAAACCGGTCTCAATGATAATGAAAAGGATCAAATCTCAAAATTCATCCTCAAGCAAAGCAAAAAATATGGATACGATCCTCTGTTTCTAACGGCCCTCATCATTACCGAGAGTTCATTCAATCACCGGGCAAAATCCAAGGTTGGCGCTCTGGGACTGATGCAAATACGTCCAAGAACGGGAAAAGCCCTGGCCACGGAAGCCAATATGAAGTGGCGGGGAAAGCATACCCTGTACCACCCGGAAAACAATATCGCCCTCGGCTCTTATTATTTGAGCAAGTTGATAAAGCGCTTTGGCGACATGAAAACCGCGCTGGAAGCCTACAATCACGGACCCACCCGAACCGCCCGTCATTTACGCAGGGGAAAGAGAACCAAAAAATATTCTGGGAAAGTATTCGCTATTTACAACCAGATCAGGCTTGCCAAAGCGGATTTGTAGAAAGTTTCGTGAAAGGTTTTCAGGGGAATTACTGAAATGGAATTCAGGAAGGATGGTTTTCCTCAAGTCACCCGGAAGGTTTTCAGTTTGGCAAAGGATTCCGACGCCATGATGACCTGGACACCCTCATCGCCTATCCCCGTGTCAAACATAAGGAGGGTTTGTATATTGGTGAGGGTTTTGGTTTCCGCCAGGGCCTTTGCGGTATCCAGATAGAGGTAGTTTCTCGCCAGATTCAAATGTTTGACCTGTTTCAGGGATTTGGATTTCGCCAAAACTTTAACGCCTTTTACCGAGATATCGGTCCGATAAAAATTTAATTTTCTCAAGTTGGCAAAGGTTGCGGATTTTGCGATGGTTTTTAGAGTCTCATCACCCACCTGATTTTCCTGTAGTATCAGCACCTGCAATCTTTTAAATTTGTCCGATTGAGCAATCGCCATCCCCCCCTCTGGACCCATGTTATTGAATCGAAGATCCAGGTGCGCAAGATTGGAACAAAACTCGGCTTGGGCAATAGCGGAAGTCCCCTGATCGCCAATATTGTTGTCGCCGATATACAGCCTTTTCAACTTTTTCAACCGGCCGCATTCGGACAACATAATCGCCGCTTTGTGGGTCAGGGAGTTTTTGGTCAGGTCAAGATTTTCAATTTGTTCGAGCTTATCCGATAACACCATAGCTTCCACGCCTTCATCGCCGATGAATTTGCCGTTCAACTCCAGCGCATCGCCATCTTCGGAAAGGCATTCATCGATCAGCCGGTCAATATATTCTAATTTAGCGGAGGTCACCATTTCATTCCCACCAGTATGTTTAATTCCCCGCCCCGCATCGCGGGGGAGGAAAATTGGGGCTGACGCTCGCTTCGCTCACGAGCCCCGGAGAATCTATAGATTAAAAGAAAACAAATAATTCCTCAAAAAAAACCCATAGCACGTTAATATTTGGTCCAGCCCTCAGGCGGGCCGCTTGCGGCGGAGTCGTTCATTGAGAATCTATTTTTAAACTAATAGCGCAACGGAAACCAATATCATTGAACCCGCGCGAAAAGGGATAGCTCCAGTCACGGTATCCCGGATGCATCGCTTTAATACTGTCGGACCATGAACCTCCCCTGCGGACTTTCATGATACCGTGCCTGGGACCTCTTGGATTATACATGATCTCCCTGAAATAATAGCGAATAGAAAACCAATCGCTCACCCATTCCCAGACATTCCCGGCCATGTCATGGATTCCATTGTTGTTTGGCGGGAAACTGCCGACAGGAGCGCTTTTGTCTCTCAGTTTCACGCCTCCCCGCGCCTGAGGATTTTCAGGGTCGAATGTCTCACCCCAGGAAAACTCGCAACCGTTGTCCTTCTGGGCGGCTCTTTCCCATTGCGCTTCGCTGGGCAGGGATTTACCTTTAAGATGGCAATAATCCGCCGCCTCATACCAGCTGACCTTGCTGACCGGGCAGTTGTAGCAATACGAAAATTGACTTCTGCGCAGTTTATGCTCGGGAAAAACTTTTTCAAATTTCTCATTGGTGATCTCGTATTTGTCAATCATATAGGCATCGAGATAAACCAAGTGGGCGGGCGCTCCATGACGATGACCAAAACGATCACAACCTCTCTTAAATGTTCCAGCGGGAATGAAAACCATGTCTTCCGTGATATCCCTGGGCGCGTTGTCATGCTCCGAATGAGCGGCTGAGGAAATCGAAAATGTGAGGATGAATATGAGAATTCCGACTAGCAACACAGAATAAAGTTTTCAAAAAAGTGGATTTTTATACAGGATCCGTCCCGTTTTGCAGGTTATGCAAAATACTCAGAGTGGCTTTGGATCGGTTCAGGGTGTAGAAATGAATTCCCGGTACGCCCATTTTTAAAAGTTCCTCGCATTGCCGGGTCGCATGCTCAACTCCAATCTTCCCGATGGCGAGATTGTCCTCCTGGTATTCTTCCAGACGGGCCAAAAGATCGGAAGGAATGGAGGCCCCGCACATTTTGGTGAATCGTTTGGTTTGTTTCGCATTAATGATTGGCATGATACCAGGTATGATTGGAACCTGAATGCCTATGGCCCGCGCCCGTTCCAAAAAATCTATAAAAAATTGATTGTCAAAAAACAATTGCGTCACAATAAAATCGGCCCCGGCATCCACTTTCCTTTTTAGATTCTGCAAATCAGCGGTTTTATCGGGACATTCGACATGGCCTTCGGGATAACCGGCGACCCCCAGACAAAAGGAGTAATTTTTTCGAATAAACGCCACCAGTTCGTTGCCATACTCAAATCCGTTTGCCATTTTAACAAATTTCTCCTCACCTTGCGGGGGGTCTCCCCGAAGGGCCAGGACATTATCAATTCCTTTCTCCTTAAGAAGATCCAAAATACTGTGGATTTCATCGGCAGTGTGACCTACGCAGGTCAAATGAGCCATGCTCTCCAATCCAATCTGATGCTTGATTCGGCCCACCAGATCAATGGTTTTGGAGCGCGTACTACCTCCCGCGCCATAGGTGACGGAAACGTAACCGGGTTTCCACGATTTCAGGTTTTCAATGGTTTGATATAATTGATCGAATCCTTCATCTGACTTGGGAGGAAAAAATTCAAAGGAAAATGTCTGCTGTCCCTGATTCAATATTTGGCTAATTTTCATAAAGCAACATTTTTATTCAAAAGGCCTTCGGGAATATTATGAAAAACTGGAGTTATGCTTCTAGAAATAAGCCGCACCCTGCCATTTCATGATATCAGGAAATATAAAAACGGCCAATATTTTGTACGGCCAGCGTGACGCTGGCTCCTCCGCGGAGGGCGAGTTTGCTCACGGCGTGAAACATTTTTTTGGGGCTCGCGAGCGAAGCAAGCGTCAGCCCCATTTTTCCTCCCGCGTAGCGGGCTGGCTATGAAGAAATAGACGATAGTGGCAGATCAAAGGGGAGTACACAGACAAAAATGGATGATTTGAAAATTTGACGACAGGCTCTAGTAAATATCAAATTTCTTCAAATATGAAACAAAAGAGACGATGTTGACCAGTTCTACGGGTTCCTCTTCAATGCTTCTGATGGCTTCGTTTGAAAAATAACCGGTGGTGATAAAAATTCCGCGCGACGCCCCCTCACCTTTTACGGTGTCCAGAAAACCTTTTACTTTCATGACATCAACGGTATTGTTTGGGGGATCAATGATGCACAGGGCAAGGTAGGTTCCGCCGACCACTGGGGTTTCATCGTTCATGATGATTTCCAGCTCTTGGTCGGTAGCCCAGATGGAGTGAATGTGGTCTAAATTAAATTTTTTCAGAAATTCGAGGCATTTTTCCTCGAAAGCATCCGGATCAATTAAATACAGGGGTTTATCTTCTGGATTATCAAAGTGAATTTGCTCCTGGGGAAGGGGTGGAGAGGTATTTTTGAGCAAAACCAGAAGGATCAGCCCAACAATGAAACCAACAAATGTGATTATGAAAATGCCCACTTATTTTATCATTTCATCCCAGATTTTTTCTTTCTTGTTTTCTTTGATTAATTTATCGTGGGTAATCATTTGTTTGATGGCGATCCAAAAAAGTCCGGCAACAATAAACAACATTCCACCAATGGGCATATTATCCGGTTTCGTGGCTATCAATAAAAAATTTTCCAATCCTGAACTTTCCATGGTTTTTTCAACTCATCACAAAAGTTGTAAAATCATAAAGGGCTAGTGTCATTTACATTCAACCCTAAATCTACTCTAAAAACTCCTCTTCCTCGTCTCCAAACTCGGAATCCTCTTCATCCATTTCTTCTTCATCGGCACCTGCATCCGCTCCATCCCCGTCTTCACCCGCGTCACTACCGGGTTCTTCGCCGAAAACCAGATCAAAATCTATATCCGCTGTATTGTAGGCGATGATAAAATCCTTGATCGTATTAATTTGTTGATCCACGTCTCCAACAGTTTTTATATCACCAAATTTTACTGGGACTAAATACTGATCGCCCTTTTTAACCCAATGAGAAGGCATTTTGGTCCAGGGGATCATCTCCCTGGTATCTTTAAGCCACTTGGGAATCCAGTTTTGCCGCAACCTTTCGCTGGCAATGGAAAAATCAATTCCCTTGTCACCGTCATCATGGCATTTTCCACAATCCATATAATTGACCATACTGGACCCTGTTTGCACAACCTTCTCATCCTTTTCGACGTTTACCCCCGCTTCATATTTGTTTTCCAAGGGCGCCAAAGCTTCAAAATAAGCCGTGAAATCACGCACCTCTTGATCTGACAAATTGAAGGTCGGCATTTTCATTTTCAACCAGGTTCTTACCGGCGTGGGGTTATCCAGGAACGAATAAACCCATGAACTCTTGATTCGTTCGCCTACGTGATACGACCCATAGTCCAAAGGCGGAGGATATTGCGCGGTGGCCTTGATATATTTTTGGATCCAGCCACCCTCCCCTTCAACGTGGTGACAACCTTTGCAATTGTATTTTTCGACGAGCCGCCGCCCGGTTTCCAGGGTTTGCTCTTTTGCCGTCAAAATTTTCCTGTATTTAGCCGGCACATTGGTTCCATTGAATCCCTTCAAAAGAACCACCAGCGAATCAATTTCATCCTGGGAGAGATGAAAATTGGGCATCTTGTCCAGAACTCTTTCGGTCCGGTAAGAATCAGGCTTTTTCAG
This sequence comes from Nitrospinota bacterium, assembly GCA_022567815.1. Classification (GTDB taxonomy): domain Bacteria; phylum Nitrospinota; class Nitrospinia; order Nitrospinales; family VA-1; genus JADFGI01. The sequence continues at coordinate 785 of JADFGI010000020.1, read as the reverse complement.
CTTGGTTCTGACCCAGGATTCCCAGGTATGAGCTATATGCGCATCGCCAAATTCCAGTTCGAGGATCATTTTTCTTCCAAAGGATGAAAGCTCCGGGGCTATACGCCCTTCTTTTTCCATGCCATTGATATCGTGGCAGGCAAAACATCCCCTTTTACGAACGATGCTCTTTCCATATTCCACCATTTTTGGGTGGGTGACCCGTTCCTCTATTCCCGGAATAGGTTTTGGTTTCCCAAATTGCAATAAATACGTTGCAATATCAGTAGCCTGCTCTTTAGATAGCCTGAGGTTGGGCATTTTACTTTTATCATTATAATGGGTCGGATTCCCCACCCAGCTCACCAGCCAATCCGCATTGACCTTGCTGGCTATATTACTCAAATCGGGACCAAACGCTTCTCCCTTGCCATTTAACTGATGGCAGGCCTGGCACCCCACACTCTCAAACTGCTTCTTCCCATTTTCCGCATCGCCCGCTTCAAATTCATATAACGGTTTATAAGCCTTGTCCGACGAGGCCAGGAGATAAGCGGTAACCGCAAGCGCATCTTTGTCATTAAAACCAAAGTCGGGCATCCGGGTTTTTGGCACCGATACCTGCATAACCACCCATAAATGCTACTCCGTTTAGCAAGTGGAAAGTTGCTTCGCGATCACCGGTGCCAAGAGGATTAGCTTCATCGCGATCTGGTCGGTAAGTACCTTGCGCAACATGGATCTCACTGATCCCACCACCGCCTGAATCTGTTAATGCATCTTGTAAAAATCTATACGCAGTATTC
>JADFGI010000340.1 GCA_022567815.1 Nitrospinota bacterium | reverse complement strand
GATGGTGAAAATCATCCAATCCGATAAATCCCGGCGTTGTTGCTTTTCCTCCTCATCGAGGGAAAACGCGGAGATTTTTTTCGCCGCCTTCATCACCTTTTCGGGGAAATCCTGATAGGCCTCGTGCTTACGCAGAATCGATTTGATTTCAACATCCGGGTCGTCGGAAAAGCCCAGTATTTCCGTTACACAGCCCAATGGCGGCTGGTGTTTTGTGGGATAGGTTTCAATTGTAACCGAAACCATATGGCCCGTTTTGGCCTTCATGGTGTTTTTTGCGGAAATAAATACATCGTGAAGATATTTTGCTTCCATGGGAATCATCCAGCCATCTCTGCCGAACTTTTCAAAGGTCCCCACAAGAGTCTCAGTATTGCGCTTTAAAATGCGGATCACCCGGCCTTCAGGACGTTCCCAGTCCCGGCCCGATTCCACCCGCACCGTCACCAGGTCCAGGTGCATGGCGTCGCCCATATTGCCTCTGCTGATGAAGATATCCTTGTCGCCGCTGTCCGTTACCTGGTCCTTGCCCTGAACGACGAAGCCGAATCCCTTGTGATGCGCGTGGAGAATTCCGGAGATAAGGTTCATCTCATCCGGCAGGCCATAGCGGCCGCCGCGAATTTTTATCAACCGTCCGTCAGCGGACATTTCTTTGAGCCTGCTACGGAACTCGCGGCGTTGAGCATCGGGAATGGAAAATTGTTTCACCAGCTCCGAGACCTTCAGGGGGCGGTTGGCTTTGGTGCGGAGAAGCTTGAGGATGGTTTCTTCGGTAAGTTTCATTATGAAGAGAGCCGTGATATAGATCCTGTTTATATCATAATCCCTTAAATCAAGTCTAATTTTGATAATTGATTCACACAACTGCGAATTTGTTTCTGGAGAGACTGCCAGTATATAGGAAGCAGTTTTACAGGTTCATCCAAGGGAATGTTTGGATCTCTCTTCTGCGCCGGCGCCTGTCTTGGGTGGCAGGGCGGCTCCGAAGGGAATCAGGAAGTTCATACATAATGCCGTGCCATACATTTTCTAATAGACCTGTTATTTGAAAAGTCCCTCCCGGTCGATTATTGTGCATGTCCGGAGCTTGTTATATTTTACCATTGCCTTTCATGCCCAAGAGGGGTATTCCGAGAGGGTCATGATGACCTGCCCAGGGCAACCAATAGAGACAAATTGGGCTACTTGATTTCGCTTACAGCGATTCTCTATCTTCAATATTTTTCAACTCTATAATAAGTTTTGCCATATCCACATCCAACTCATTTCTTTGCGACATTTTTTTCAACAATCTAGTTTTTTCAGACACGTCCTCCCAATTGACGATGTAGCCGGTTACTTCATCCTCCGGTCCGACAATGCTATTGATACTGGTTTTTAAATGAACGCCGCCAAATTGGAACATAGCTTCATGAGGTAAAGCCATGGGATCCATTAAAACCTTTTCCACCTGGTCGGGGTGCCTGTGAAATCGATGGATGGATCCTCCAATGAAATCTTCGACTCGAACTCCGAAAACCTCGAAAATCGCATTTTCAATATTTTTAAGCGTTTGTTCCGCTTTGGGGTTCATGTAAATCAGCTTGAAATCCCGGTCGGCAATAAAAATATTAGCTTGGACACTGTCCAGAGCGGCCTGCAAACTGGAAACATCTGCCGGTGGAATTTCGACATTCATTATTTTCCTCTTTTATCGATTTAGAACGTCTTTCTTAATCGACTTGACAATTTGGGTCGCTTCCCGGATCAATTCACTGGGAACGCTCAATTCCTTCAATGTATTTCCCAGGTGACTCAGGACCGCATCGAAGTGAAACGAGTTCATTCCTTTTTCCACCAGCCTTTTGTGGGCCTCGCGCATGTTTTTTCCGGAATAAATCGGCGCTCCGCCAAACGCATAAGTTAAAAAGGCTTTTTGCTTGTTTCTTTGCCGAGCCATATCGACCCCGTCAAAGAAGGGTTTTAATTGAGGATCGGCGATGACCTTTTCATAAAAGATGTCAACTGCGGCGTTAACCGCATCCTTACCCCCTATCCGTTCAAATAAAGTTTTATTTAAAGTTTTTTTTGCCGGAATCACCAGTGCCGGATTCATTGACAATTGCCTGAAGATCCGCGGCCAATTTCGATAGTTCCGTAGCCGCCACCTGAGTATCATTCGCTCCCTGGGTGGTGCTTTCAGCCGCTTTAGACACTCCGGTGATATTTTCGGCGATTTCCTGGGATCCTTTGGCCGCTTCGGCAACATTTCGAGCCATTTCATTCGTCGTTGCCGTTTGTTCCTCCACGGCACTGGCGATGGTGTTGGAGATATCGTTGATCTCATTGATAACTGTAGTGATCTCTCCAATGGCTTCCACCGAATTCTTTGTATCCACCTGGATGGCTCCTATTTTATTGCTGATATCTTCGGTGGCCTTGGCCGTCTGATTGGCCAGCTCTTTCACCTCATTGGCAACCACCGCAAACCCTTTACCCGCTTCGCCCGCGCGGGCCGCCTCAATGGTCGCGTTGAGAGCCAGAAGGTTGGTTTGTTCCGCGATGGAGGTGATGACTTTGATCACCTGCCCAATCTCCACGGAGCTTTCTCCAAGTTTGGTTACCGTGGCGTTTGTTTTCTCCGCAAGAGCAACCGCCGATTGCGCCGTTTTGGCCGCTTTCCCGGCATTTTGTGAAATTTCCTTGATGCTGGTGGCCATTTCTTCTGTTCCGGAAGCCACCGTTTGAATGTTCGTACTGACTTGTTCTGATGCGGCGGAAACCACTGTGACCTGGGCGGAGGTTTCTTCTGAATTACTGGCCATCTGCTGACTCACGGCGGTCAATTCCTCTGAAGAACTTGCCAGAATCCCAGCTTTCTCCGTTACTCCGTCCAGGATTCTTTTCATACTCTCGGACATCTCTTTCTCGGTGCGTTCCAATTCAAGCTTTTTGGTGATCACCTCCCAAGTGACCATGGCTCCCATATGGTTCTTATTTTGATCGTAGATGGCGCTGACCAAAAGGTCCAGAGTTTCGGGTCCCACTTGAATCTCGGCTCGCTGGGGAAGATTTTTTGGGTCGGAAAGGATTTTCCGCTGATGCGCCGGATTTTTGTGAAAGATGTCGATCGACTGGCCCACCAGGTTTTCCACCCGGTCAGGCAGGTATTGCTCCAAGGTTTTTAAGGTGGTACTGGAAGCAGGGTTCATGTATTGAAGAATAAAATCCGTGTCCGCGTACATGATGTTGACCGGAGCGTTTTCCATCATCGAGGTCAACTGCGAGGCTTTGGTTTCCATTTTTTGCTTTTCAGTGATCACTTCCCAGGTGACCATGGAGCCCATATGGTTCTTATCTTTATCGTAGATGGCGCTGACCAACAGGTCCAGAGTTTCGGGTCCCAGCTGGATATTGGCTTGATGCGGCAGGTTTTTGGGGTCGGATAGTATCTTGCGCTGATGCGCCGGATTTTTGTGAAAGATGTCGATCGACTGGCCCACCAGGTTATCCACCCGGTCCGGAAGGTATTGCTCCAAGGTCTTTAAGGTGGTACTGGAAGCAGGGTTCATGTATTGAAGAATCAAAT
>JADFGI010000339.1 GCA_022567815.1 Nitrospinota bacterium | reverse complement strand
TTACGAATTCACCAAGGAATTTAGCCGAAGCATCGTGTATTCTGAGGATAGCACAAGCATCATTGCCACAGATTCAGGGGAGGATCAAAGTATACAATGGAAGGGGGGACCCCCACCGCCCTTTTGTGAATCTACATGAAAGCCCTCGACAAAATGCGTGCTATTTTTTTACTAGACGCACAGTTTATTTCTATTATTGCCCATATAGGCGAGGCCAAAAGTTAAACCGCTGATGTGTTTGAAGGCAGACTACCAGAAAGTATCTCTTAGCATTTTACCACCATTGGTCCACTTTTGGATGGCGGGTAACCCATCAAGGTTTCCACTGTTCCATCCGGTACGCGCTGTCCCAGAACATCCATTCCAGACGGGTGGAGATGACGAAGGCTTCGAGCATTTGTTCGGTTTGTTTTGCATTGGCCCGTGTGGCCACTCGATCGGTCAGGTCGATGGCGTTTTGAACGATCTCCTGAAATTCTTCTCCTGAATATGTATCGATCCATTTTTGGTAGGGATTGTCCTTCGCCGCGTTCTTATGGATGTACATTCCCACTTCCCGATAAATCCAAAAACAGGGAAGTAAGGCCCCGAGGGCTTCTTCATAATTTGCGTGAGTGGCGGTGGAAATCAGAAAATGGGTATAAGAGAAACACCCCGGTGCCTGGCTGATGTCCAGTTGAATCCCGTAAAAATCGAAATAAAATTCATGCAGGCTGCGTTCGGCAATAATTGCGCCTTTTGAAAAGTCTAGCAAAAGTACCAAGTCGTCGGGGTTTTGAGCCTTGGATGCAGTTAGGGCCAGCGCGCGGGAAAAATCCACCAAATAAAGAGAATCCTGTTTCATATAAAACTGAAACTTCTCTTTTGCCAGGGTTCCCTGAGCCAGTTCCTGATTGAAAGGATGTTCTATAATTGATTTATAAATAGGCATGATTTCAGTCCATGCTGTTTTTGAAAAGGACATGTTTCCTCCGGTTATTTTTTCCAGGTCTTATAAAAATGCATGACGGGGCCTTTCCCCTTTCCCAACTTGTAGCCTGCCCCGGCTTCAAGTGCGCCGGTGAGGTATTTCTTGGCTTCCAGTACCGCCTCTTCAATGGAAAAAGAACGCGCCAGGAAAGCGGCAATCGCGGCAGAGAAGGTGCAGCCGGTTCCATGAACGTTGTTTGTCTGCACCCGTTTTTGATTCAGCCAGTGAATTTTCCCTTCCCGGAAAAATAAGCAGTCGTTGCTGGAATCTTTCAAAAGATTCCCTCCCTTTACCACCACCGCTTGAGGCCCCATTTGACACAAGTCTATCGCCGCTTGTTCCATTTCATCGGGGCTGTTTATGGGACGGCCCAGAATGGCTGCCGCCTCCGCATTGTTCGGCGTGAGTACCGTTGCCAGTGGAATAAGCTCCCTGCAGAACGAATCGATGGCGTCTTTCAGAAGTAGGCGGTCGCCGCTTTTGGCGAACATGACCGGGTCGACCACAAGGGATGAAACGGGATTCTCCCGCAGAAATTTTGCCACTTCCCGGATGATGGGGGAATTGAACAGCATCCCGATTTTAACTGCATCCACGCCCACATCTTCCATGACAGTTTGGATTTGTTGGATGACAAATTCAGGGGGAATTTCTTTAATGCCATGGACTCCTTGAGTGTTCTGGGCAGTCAATGCGGTGATCACGGACATCCCGTAGCAACCCAGAGCGGAAAAAGTTTTAAGATCTGCTTGAATACCCGCACCGCCACTATTGTCCGACCCGGCAATAGTTAAGGTCCGAAAATATTTTTTTTTAATTGGTTTCATCAATGTTGAAAATTTGAAAATGATCGGGCGAAGTTAGGGATTATAATCATGGAGTATCCCTTGTTTCAAGCGCCTTTAACCAAGTTCCCAGGGTATTACCCTTGAACTTTTTCCAATAACCGAAAAGTTAAATTATAATGGCACAGCCTTCAGGTTCCAGATTGAAAATATATGAACGTTCACTCACAATTGTGAGTCTTTCCCATGCCCCATCTTTCCCCCAAAAGGATAATGTTTTATGATTTCAAAAACCAACATTACAAGATGTGCAAAGACCATTAAACAATTTATTAATAGGTGTGAGTCCTATGGAAAATTTGATAAAGATGGAAATCTGTATTTACCAGTAGAAAAAATCGAATACAGTTCTCTTAAAATATCAAAAGACAAATTAAATGAATGTGAATCATCTGGAATGAGTATTCTTGAATTGCATCAGAAGTTGGAAGGGCAAACAAAAGATTGCGTTTGGTCTGATGCTTCTCTGGATATACAGATGCCTAAAACTAAATTGAGAGTAAAAATTTTCTAAAAATCCAGTAATCCTGCAAAAAGTGGGACTATAGTGGGTCTAAAGTAATCCCCTTAAGATTCGTCACCCCTCCCCTTGACCCCTCAAATGCAGTCCTTTTGGTGACTTTATAGTGACTTTCAAAAAATAAAGGGCTACGAAAACCCATAACCCTTTATTAAATAAAATGGACCCGAAGGGGAAAAGTTCGAACCAAAAACAGAACGCGTTGCACGTCGTGAGCAAGGTCGCTCCCCGCGGAGGAGTGGACCCGAAGGGGAAAAGTCCGAACCTAAACCAGAACGCGTTGCCCGTCGTGAGCAAGCTCGCCCTCCGCGGAGGAGTGGAGCTAGGGGGATTCGAACCCCCGACCTCTTGAGTGCGATTCAATTATTTTACCTTCCTTGACATTCCCAACCCTTCCCTTACCATAAGTTAATAGCCTTGTTTTTATTGAGTGATTGTCCGGGAAGCAATGGGAATTCCCTTAGGTGGTACAGAAGTGGTACAAAATCGTGAGTTCTTTTAAAACCAAGAAATTTAGTGTTAATCCTAAGTGGCGCAATACCAAGTATCTGGGGGTCAGGTATCGGGAAGACCCCACCCGGAAATATAAAAAACGTCCCGACCGCTATATTGTGATCCGGTATAAGCGGAGCGGAAAACTAATAGGCGAGGCCGTAGGCTGGGAAACAGAAGGGGCGACTCTTCAGGAGGCAAATGAGTTAAGAAGCCAAATCCGGCAAAATATCCGGTTGGGTAAAGATTTTCAATCCTTATCGGAAAAAAGGGAAATCGAGAATAACCGGAAGAATGCGGAGATCGCTAAAAAGGAGATTAAAAAGAAGCTAAACATGCCCTTTGATGCCCTCGCCTTGAAATACCTCGATTGGGCAAAAGACAATAAAAAGACGTGGTGGGTGGATAATGGGGCGTATTCCAAACACGTCAAGAAAGAACTAGGCCATTTACCAATAAAAGATATTTCTCCCTTTCATTTGGAAAGATTAAAAAAAAATCTACGGAAAAAGAATTTATCCGAGCGGTCAATTCAATGTTACTTAAATGTTGTTAAAGCCATGTTTAACCGAGGAATTGCTTGGGGAATTATTGAGAGCAAAAACCCGGTCACCGAAATATCCAAGACAAACAAAAATTTCTTAAAAATTTCGGACAATCGGAGATTACGGTTTCTCAGTCGGGAAGATGCAGATATGTTGCTAGATGAACTGGAGGCCCGAAGCCCACAACTTCACGATATTTCCCTATTGA
>JADFGI010000338.1 GCA_022567815.1 Nitrospinota bacterium | reverse complement strand
GGTCAGAAGGCGCAATTCATCTCCATCCATTACATGCCGGAGGCAGCCAAGGAAGCGGCGGAATTTGACATCCCTCACTGGCAGGACGCCATCGATGACCTTGATGAACAGGCCGCGCTAATCAAAGCCTGTGACCTGGTTATCACCGTCAACCAAACCCTTGTCCATACCAGCGGAGCATTGGCCCAAAAAACATGGGTGCTGACCCCATCCAAGCCAGCTTGGAGGTACGGCTTGAAGGGGCGGAAAATGGCCTGGTATCCGACCGTGACACAGTTTCGGCAGAAGAAAGGCGAGGACTGGAGCGGTGCGGTGGGCAGGCTGTCCAACGACCTGAAAGGGTTCATCAGGAGCCACCATGCGCGTAGTGATCGTGGGGCACGGACCGAGCTTGAAGGGAGCAGGGCGGGGAGCGGAAATTGATTCATACGACAAGGTGTGCCGCATGAAAATTGGTCACAAACTCTCACGGGAATTTCCAGAGGATTACGGAAAGAGAATGGATTACCTGTGTTCGATCCTGAAAACCTGGATGCACTACTGGACCCTCAAGCTGGAAGAATATTGGGGATATCAGAATTTCCCCGGTCAGGACGTGAAGCTGGAGATGGTCAAAGAGCATTTCGGGAAAACGAAGGTGCGGCTGGAATCCGAAGCGGTTGACCATTGGCTGGGTGTCTACCGGGAACTCGCGGATGTGCGGGTGGACCACACCAGGCGGGAAGGCATGAGGGCCAAGGAAGGCGATGAACCCTGGATGTCCACCGGCATGGGGGCCATCGTCATTGCCTGTGCTGGGCACAGACCGGAGAAAATAGCCTTGGCCGGGTTCGACAACACGATTGCGTCACAGCGGGATGGGTACAAGTCCATGATCCGGCCCGAAGGCCATGTTTATCCGCCTCACGCCTGGGACATCGAAAACCAGATGATCCCCATGATTGCCGAACATTACGGGGTGGAAATATGCCAGATGTGATGGTGGTGAATTTTTGGCTGTGCATCGCAAATAGTTTTGCGGAACCATGTCTCCATGCGCCGTGAGACTGGATATTCGAGGGAGTCAACGGTCCCGATTTAGCGCGGGGAAGACCCTCATGCTGGGGTTACGTCCAGCCGCAGCCAATTTTATGAGTGACGTTGAAAATGCCCGATGTAATGGCGGTGACAAGTTTTTCACAGGCAGGTTGGGAGACCTACGCGGAAACGGGGTTGAAATCCTTCTGCGACAATTTCCCCGGCGATATTGCGGTGTACTACGAGGACGAAGCGCCGGAATTTAAGCACCGGAAGATCATCTACCGGCCCTTGTATGAGGTGGAGGGGTTGCGGGAAGTACTGGCCTGGGCCAAGGCGAGTCCCGTGCTGCAAGGCCGGATGCCGGGTGGGGAGTATTGCTACAACTTCGACCTGTACAAGTTTTGCCGCAAGGTGTTCGCCCAGGTTCACGCGGCCTTGACCTTCAACGGGATTCTTTACTGGCTGGACGCGGATGCGCAACTGGTCAGAAAGGTGCCCAAAAAACTGCTGGTGGACATGCTGGAGGGCGCCTATACCGCCGCGCCATTCAGGAAGGGGTGGCATATCGAATCGGGCCTGGTGTGCTGGGATACGCGCCATGAGAAGAATGAAGATTTTATGAAGGCTTATCGCGGCCTGTTTACCGGCGGTACCATCCTGCAATTGCAGGGGTTCCATGATTGCTGGGCGTATCAGGCGGCTCTCAAGATGAGCAAAGCCCCGTGGCGCGACCTTTCACCGGGAGCGCAGCGGATCGAGGACGTGATGCTCAGAACCCCGCTCGCCGGGTATTTGCACCACGACAAGGGGATACGCAAATACGTCAAGGAGGACGCAGCGTGAAACTGGAACTTTGCCATCAGGAATTTAGCAAGGAGGAAATCAGTGAGGTGGTGGCTTCGCTGACCTCCGGGTTTGTGACCATGGGGGACAAGGTTGCCCTGTTTGAGAAGAATTTCGCTGAGTACATCGGGGTGAGACATGCGGTGATGGTCAATTCGGGTTCCAGCGCCAATCTGTTGATGGTCAAGGCGTTGGCGAAACGGTTGAGTCCGGGGGATGAGGTTCTTCTCCCCGCGCTTTCCTGGTCCACCACTTTCTGGCCCGTGGTGCAATCCGGGTTGAAGCCCGTCCTGGTGGATTGCGACCCGGAAACACTGAATATCGGCCCGGAACAATTGGAGGAAGCGTTGCAGCGTCATCCGTCCGCCAAGGCGTTGATCGTGGCGCACATCATGGGGAACCCCGCGCCCATGAAGGAGTTGCAGGCGGTTTTGTACGACCATCCAATGCCAATACTTGAGGACTCCTGCGAAACCTTGGGGTCAACTTATTACGGCCAGAAAACAGGGAGTTTCGGCGTCGCGGGGTCTTTTTCATTCTTCTATTCCCACCACATGACGACCATCGAGGGGGGGATGATTGTTACGGATGACTTGAACTTTGCGGAGCGGTGCCGGGTGATGCGCTCGCATGGCTGGTCCAGGGGCTTAAACGACCCCGTTTTCAGGCGGGAGGTTGAAGCCCTATCGGATATCGACCCGCGCTTTCTGTTCATCGACGAGGGATACAACCTGCGTCCTACCGAGTTGAACGCGGCTATCGGGATTCATCAACTGGCGAGTTTGGATAAGCGGAACACCAAACGGAAGATCGTCAATCGAAAAATGATGGACATTGCAAGGGAATTTTCAGTTGACACCATCAAAGTCTACGAGGAAACGGACGTGGCGCTTTTTGCCTTCCCGGTCATGCTGGAGAACGAAACGGAGCGGGATGCTTTGTCTCTGCATCTGGAATCTAACGGGATTCAAACCAGGCCCATCGTGGCGGGCAATCTGGCACGGCATCCCGGCATGGCGAAGCACCTTGCGAGCGGCCTGAAATTGAACGGGGCAAACAAGGTGTCTGATTGCGGACTCTATTGGGGCCTGCATCCATATGTGACTGATGAACAATTGATGCACCTGGAAAAAACACTCGCCAGTCATTTCAAGGGAGTGAAAGCGGCATGATCCAAATTAAATATTTCGATCTCGGCACGCGGTTGGCGATACGAATAGGGAGCCGAATATTTAGAATCAGGAAATTGCCGTGGTGGTTAATTGGGCCATCAAATTGGTACTCGATTTGGCGAAAAGGCTGACTTTATGAGCGCGAAACTATTCATTCCTAAACTCCAGGTGTTGCCTTCGCACGGCGACCTATACCTCCGCTGTGACCATTGCGGAGGGATGGACTTCAAGGCGCACGTCAGGCCTGTCGCAGAGGCGACCGCACGGATGCGGCACCTGGAGTGTTCCAAGTGCAAGCACCTGTTTGACGTGGACGAGGACGCCTTTTTGGGCGGCCATGGGAAAATCGACGTGAGGGAAACACCAACGAGGCTGGTATGAACGCAAGAGCGAAAGAGCGGGTGAAACGGTTGACTGCGGCGCGTGAAAAACTGATTTCACGGCGCAAGTCCATGTCCTTGATCGAGAGGAATACAGGCCGGGGCAGGCGGCTCAAAAAGAAATTGGTGGAATATGAGGAATCCCTGAACAACCTGGCGGCCTACGGCTCCGAACGTGCGC
>JADFGI010000337.1 GCA_022567815.1 Nitrospinota bacterium | reverse complement strand
TATGGGTGCCTGTTTGCAAAGTATGTTCAACAAGCCGGCATAAATCTAAACGGGCGGTATCAATAGAGATTACTTCATCCAGCCACAAACTCTCTTTGCCCAAATTGTAAATTCTAATTACGAGTCCGAGAACCAGAATCAAAAAAAGCCAAAATTGAATTTTGGTTAATTTCATGATTTTTTATTCATTGCAAAAACAATAGCAGCTAATTCTTTTATCTTTGCTTTTATTATATAATTCAAAATATGAAATACATGATCTTTCATCACAAACTTCGAGTGGCCGGCGGTTCTATCACTAAAATGTATTGGTACTTCGATGACTTTAAACTTGTCACGGATGGCCTTATGCAAAAACGCGGTCTGGAATGTATACCCATTAAACGTTTCTAGTTCGTTTTTTTCTTTTAAAAATACATTATCCTTGCGATCATGAAACTTGTTTTGCAAAGAGTCTCCAGCGCCTCGGTTGATGTTGAGGGAAAAGAGATCGCCCGTGTGGGCAATGGACTCATGGTTCTTTTCGGCGCGGAAAAAGGTGATGTCTTCGAAAGAGCCGATTATCTCGCCGGGAAAACCGTGAACTTACGTATCTTCCCCGACTCTGCCGGAAAAATGAATCTATCCTGCAAAGATATTGGTGGAGAGATTCTGGTGGTTTCCCAATTCACCCTTGCCGGGGACTGCTCAAAAGGCCGGCGTCCGGGATTTGATAAAGCCGCTTTGGCGCAAGACGCAGAAACTCTTTATCTGCGTTATGTCGAAGCGCTCACGCAATCAGGGTGCCGCGTCGCCACTGGCAAATTCGGCGCGGATATGCAGGTGAAACTGGTCAACGACGGTCCGGTGACGTTTATTTTGGATTGATTCCCACCAGTGGGTTTTATTCCCCGCCCCGCAACGCGGGGAGGAGATGCGGGGCAGACGTTCGCTTCGCTCGCGAGCCCCGAGAAAAGCCATAAATCCATAGCGCGTTAATATTTGATCCAGCCCACAGGCTGGCCGCTTGCGGCGGGGTCGTTCATTAAAAATTTTAGAACGGAATCGAGTCGAGGGCGAGTTGCATGAGCGTTGAGGGAAAAAATCCGAACAGGATTATGGCCGCCGCGCTCACTGTGATAATGCCTCCCATTCCCCGATAGATGGTGAAGGGAACTTCCTCATCTTCTTCTTGCAGATACATCATGACGATCACCCGCAAATAAAAGTAAACCGAGATCACGCTGGCGACGACGGCCAGTATCGTGATGAGGATGTATCCGGATTTGATGGCGGCGAGGAACACATAGAGCTTGCCGAAAAATCCCGCTGTCGGTGGAAAGCCCGCCAATGAAACCATAAACAGAGCCATCGCCGCGGCCATCAAGGGACTGCGCTTGGCCAGTCCTTTGAATCGGTGAATCGAGTTTCCTTCCCGTCCTTCGCCTTCCATGATGAAGACCACGGCGAACGCGCCGATGTTCATGAACAGATAGATCGCCAGATAAAAGATGATGCTGGCGATGCCTTCTTCGCTGTTGGCGATAATGCCGATCAGCAGATACCCGGCATGTGCGATGCCCGAATAGGCCAACATGCGTTTCACGTTGTCCTGGAAAATGGCGGCGATGTTGCCGACCAGCATGGTCAATACCGATACGCCGAACAGGAATGGTATCCAGATATCCTGCAATTCCGGAAAAGCGATATAAAAGATTCTGGCGATGAGGGCGAAAGCCGCCGCTTTGGTGGCGACGGACATGAACGCGGTGATCGGCGTCGGAGCGCCCTGGTACACGTCCGGAGTCCATGAGTGGAAAGGTACCAGAGATACCTTGAACGCCAGTCCGCAAAACATCAGGGCCATGCCGATGTAGACCAGCAGGTTGGCGCTGTAAGGATTCTCCCGGACCAATTGGCCGATCAACCGGATTTCAGTCGTCCCGGTTCCCGCATAGATCAGCGCCATTCCATAAACCAGAATGGCGGATGCGAAGGCTCCGATCAGTAGATATTTTATCGTGGATTCCTGTGACGCCTGACATTCCCAACTAAGTTCCATTTTGTCCGAAGGACTTTCCCGTCCGGTTCCGTGTTTGGCCGAAAATCCACACAGGATATAGAGGGCAATGGAAAAAATCTCCAGTGCGATGAATGCGGTGATCAAATTTCCCGCTTTGGCAAGAAACATCATCCCCATCGTCGCGAACAGCACCAATGCAAAGTATTCGGCCTTGTTTTCGTGATCCGCTTGCGGGTAGCGCACCGAACCGAAAATGGTGAACAGGGACATGATAAGAAAAATGATATTAAAGCTTTGGGAAAACTTGTCGTGGAGCAACGCGCTACTGAACATTTCGGGATTTTGTCCACTGGAGGCGGAAGGCGCCATACCCCATAGCGAAATGGAAAAAACCAGAGCGACCAGAATCCCGGCAAGCGATGCCCTGGAAAGGTAACGATTTGTGTTGAACGTCTTGTTCAGTCCTATCAGCAACAGAAATAACCCGGTTACCAGAAGTGTCAATTCCGGCAGGAGGGCGACCCAGTTCATGTCTGCAGTATTGATCAGAGGACTCATAAAAGGGATCTCTAAAAATTTACCAGCTCAGGGCTGGCCCCGCAACGCGGGGAGGAAAAGAGGGGCAAACGCTCGCTATGCTCACGAGCCCTGGAAACGCCCGGTGCACTGGATTGCTTTGCTTTGCTCGCAATGACGAGCGAATGATTTCCTCGCGAAGCAGAATATGGTCAGTCAGAAATCATTTTACGTTAATATTGGGTCCAGCCTCCAGGCTGGTTGGGTCCAGCGTCACGCTGGTCTCGCGTAGCGAGTAGTGCGTTTTGTAAAGCATTTCTGCTTCTTTTTCAAGGAAATGTTTTATTCTATAGGAAATATTTGCCTTGTCATTTGCAAATTTTGCGGATTTTTTGGAATAAGATTTTCTACGTTAGGGGTTCACTTTCCACTGATTAATTGGGTTATAATCGATTATCAAAATATTATCCCCAAAAATTTGCGAAGGATTCCTACCCATGCCGGTTTGCAGATTCACTTTCACAATATTCGCCTTCGCCTTTCCGATATTTTTCCTTGCTTCGGCGAACCCTGTGTTTGGTTCGGCGCAAATAAACCAGCCGATTCAGGTCACCACCCATCCGGGGGAGGATTTTGCTTCCACATTGTCCGCTGATGGAAAACTGATGATTTTTGTTTCCGACCGCTCCGGGAATCTGGATTTGTGGTTGAAACGCCGAGGTCAAGGGGTACAGCCGCCGGATGAACAATTGACTTTTCACAGTGCGGAAGATAATTCGCCAAAATTGAGCCCCAAGGGAGACCGGGTGGTGTTTATTTCCCATCGGTCCGACCCCAAGGGAGATATTTATATCATGGACGTGGGTGCGGGCGGGCAACCGGACCCGGAGAAACCGGCGGGAGTCCGGCTGACGCAGGCGGATTTCCCGGAAGAGGACCCGGAATGGTCTCCCGATGAGCGGACCATCTATTTCACGTCGGTCGATCCCAAGTCGCGTAATCGTGGAATTTTTAAGATCGACATAAAATCGCAATCGAAAACGCTGGTGATCGAGAATGCAGTCAATCCCGCAATATCTCCC
>JADFGI010000019.1 GCA_022567815.1 Nitrospinota bacterium | reverse complement strand
CCTCCAGGTGCTCTTCCATGGGGTGAGAGGCGGGCGGGCTCAAGCGGTCTTTGACCAACAGTGACAAGAACGACACGCAGTTCACCAGCGGCAAAGCGTCGATGGCGATTGCAATCTGGAACGGTCAGAATAAAGAAAGAAACGGTCAGAAGGCCATCACTAAATGGCATGAGTTGAAGTACTAAGCCTGCTGATTGACGGAATCAACCCGGAGACAAGCACTAAACGCTCCTCTGCGGAGGGCGAATTTGCTCACGCCGTGTAACGTTTTTTCGGGGCTCATGAGCGTGTGATATTCGACCTTTGCCTTCATGCCCCGTAGGGGTAAAGCGAGCGTCAGCCCAGAGTTTCTTCCCCTGTAAGGGGCGCATTGCGGGACAAAATTATTTGGCGATTGGCCATCCCTGTTCCGCCCACCGATGCATTCCCCCTTTTTCCACACAGACAACGTTATCCAGTCCGGAATTAGTAAGAGTCTCTGAAGCAATCTTCGCCCGCCCACCCATTTTGCAATGGACATATACCGTTTTATATTTTTTCAGATCATCGGCAATGGACCCCACTTCCTCGTGGTCCGTATTTTGGGCGCCTTCAATATGACCTTCGTTAAACTCCGCAGGTGACCGTACATCAAGAATTAAATCCTTTTCAGTCAATTCATCCAGAAGACTGTGCAGTTCATCAATGGAAATAATTTGCATCCTTCAACCCCTTAAAAATATGGTTTGCAATTGTGGCAGAAAACTAAATCAATTATTGGATTCTAACAGTACCAAAAAGATTCCCGCAAGGCCAACCAAGAAAAGTATCCAATTAAAATTTTTATAGTGGGAATTATTTGCCGATATCTATCAATACTTTAGGAAATATCTTCTGTAGAAAAAAATAAACTCTGGAGTCCATTTCCAACGAACCCTTGGTCCTACAGGGGTTTTCTCACCATTCCGGCAAAATTAATTTGTTTGGTATAAATGTTGCTGACCTTCATAAGAGCAATTCATTGGGGTTAGAAACATGCATGAAGGAATTTATATCGCCGCATCCGGGGCGTTCAAGCAGGAACGAAAAATAGAAGTCATAGCAAACAATCTGGCGAACCTTGCAACCACGGGGTTTAAAAGAGACGGTTTGGCGTTCAGGGAAATGATCCCACCGTTTACCGGGACTGCCCAATTGAGCGCAAGTTTGGACCCGAAACCCACGGCGTTTCAACCGGACCCCCAAGTGTCTTATGTGGGGGTGACTGATATGTACACGGATGTTTCGAATGGAATCCTGCGTCAAACGGGCAACACTCTGGACGTGGCACTGCAGGGAAAAGGATTTTTTGTCGTCGATTCTCCTGAGGGCCAAAGGTTTACCCGTAATGGAAATTTTAAATTATCGGGGGATGGGACCCTGATAACGCAAGAGGGTTACAAGGTGCTGGGCAAGGACGGCAAGCCCATAAAAATTGATACTCAGGGAGGCGACATTTCAATTAACTTGAGTGGCGGGATTGCGGTGAGCAATGGCAGGGAATCAACACCGCTTGGGAATTTGCTCCTGGTAAATTTCGACGATCCCGCCAAGCTGGCCAAGGAAGGAAATGGTTTGTTTAAAATTGCGGACTCAAGCGTGAAAAAACAGACCGCTGAAAAGTTGAGCGTTCATCAGGGATTCCTGGAAACTTCCAACGTCAACACGATTGAGGAAATGACGAATATGATCACCACTCTGCGGGCGTTTGAAGCCTACCAGAAAATCATTCAATCCATTGACGAAGCGGATGACCAGGCAGTCAATGCCATTGGCCGGCTGGCTTAGGGCCGGGGAATGAATTCTATAATGAAATCAATAAAAATATCGAACAGGAAAGGAAATCGATAAATGATCCGTTCTTTATACACGGCGGCAACGGGGATGAATGCCCAGGAATTGAACGTGGCCGTGATTTCCAATAATCTCGCCAACGTGAACACCGTGGGTTTTAAAAGAAGCCGTCCTGAATTTCAGGATCTCCTGTATCAGAATCTGCGCCTGGTAGGAACCGTTTCGGAAAATGGCAACCAGGTTCCAACAGGAGCCCAATTGGGCCTGGGAACCAAAACATCGGCCATTCAAAAGATATTTTTACAGGGAGATTTTACGCAAACCCAAAATACCCTCGACATGGCCATCGAAGGAAGGGGATTTTTTCAGGTTGCTCAATCGGATGGAACCACCGCCTACACGCGTGCGGGTTCCTTCAAACTGGACAACACCGGTCAAATCGTGACATCGGATGGCCTGCCTCTGGAACCGGCAATCACCATCCCACCAGACGCGATCAACATATCCATTGATCCCCAGGGCAGTGTTGCGGTAACCCAGCCAGGCGCAACCGCTCCCACGGTACTGGGAACCATACAAACGGCCACTTTTCAAAACGATGCCGGTTTGCAGGCGATAGGCTTCAATCTTTTTGTGGAAACCGCCGCATCCGGCGCTCCCTCGGTTGGGACGCCGGGGGTCGATGACCGGGGAACGCTTCAGCAGGGTTTTCTCGAGCTTTCCAATGTGAGTGTGGTCGAGGAGTTGGTCAACCTGATATCCGCGCAACGCGCTTATGAGGTCAATTCAAGGATCGTGCAGACATCGGACGAAATGCTGCAAATCGCCAATCAAATGAAACGTTAGATAATATTTAATCATGACTAAGTTAAAAAACATCGGAATTTCTTCACCAATTGTTTTGGGCATCCTGTTGATTGCGTTTTTGATTCTGGTAGGAGTTGCCGGTGCATCACAAACACTTACGATCAGGGGAGAGGTTATTGAGTCGCGGGCTATGGAGTTTGTAGCGGACCATATTCCCTGGGACCCGGAGACAACGGAAATAACGATAGATTATAGAGGCAAAGATCTTATCGTGCCCGCGGGAATTGTTGACATGAATTTTGCCCTCCCGTCACGCCGGGTTCGTATGGGACGTTTCCCTGTAACGGTCCGAATAACCGTAGACAATATTTTGCAAAAAAGGCTCCGCTTGACGGCCCATGTAATACATTATTCTCCGGTGGTTAAGACTTTGCGTCCGATCAACCGGGGAAAAATCTTGACGGAAAGGGACGTGGCGGTTGAAGTCGTGCCATCCAACCGAATTTTCAGAAACGCGCTAACCAGTTTAGATGATGTGGTGGGAAAACAAGCCATCCGCAACATGGGAATGGGAAGGGTGATCACGGCAAATTCCCTTAGCAAGCCGGTTCTGGTGAAGAAGGGGGACCGGGTGACTATCATCGTTCAAAGTGGTTCGATGAAAATAACCGCTCCCGGACTTGTGCGGGAAAAGGGTTTCAAGGACAGTCTGGTGCAGGTCCTGAACATTCAAACCAAAAAAACGGTTTTTGGAATGGTGATGGACTCCAAAACGGTGAAGGTGAATTATTAAGCATGACTTCATCGAAATTGGATTATTTAAAAAAAGCGGGTGTTGTGCTCACGGGTTTTATTTTTGCATGCGCGTTGTCAGCCTGCGCCCAATCGCATCTGGCGGTGAACCCGGAAGCGGCGGTCATTCCCAATCAAATTTATGAATCCCTCCCGCCCAAGAGAGAGGATGGCGCAATCTGGCCGGGGGATACGGCCAACAATCTTTTGTTCGTGGATGCCAAAGCGCATGGTGTGGGAGACATCGTAACGGTGATAATTGATGAGACGGCGACCTCGAGTCAAAAAGCCACGACGGATGTTGGCAAAAACTCCACGCTGGATATGAATTGGACTGCTCTGTTTGGCATGGACAGAAATCTGGGAATTAGTAATTTTCTGGGTTCCGCCGATCCCTTTGACCCCAGAGTGACGGCCAGCCTGGCACGAAACACAAAGGGCAGCGGAACCACGACCCGCGAAGGAAAATTGAGCGCGCAAATTTCAGTGGTGGTCACCCAGGTGTTTCCCAATGGCAACTTTGCCATTGAGGGGAGGCGTTCCATCACCGTCAACAATGAAGAGCAAATCGTGATATTAAAAGGAATCATCCGGGAAGTGGACATTGATTTTGACAATACCATTTCTTCCCGTTTTATCGCCAACGCATCAATTTCCTATGCCGGTAAAGGCGTGGTGGCGGACGAACAAAGGGTGGGGTGGTTGACGAGGACTCTCACCTATGTCTGGCCATTTTAGGAAGACCTTTGCATAACACGAAAGAGGTTTAAATCCCTCCTCACCTCTATCCTCTCCTCCAATGGAGGAGAGGAGGAACCCCTTCTCCCCTCTGGGGAGAAGGCTGGGATGAGGGGATATATACTTATCCAAAGCCCACCATTTTAGGATGTGACCAGCGTGACGCTGGACCCAGTGCTAACGTTCGGTGGGTTTTTGAAGGATTAATAGTTTCTCTATAATCCACAGTTTCTCAGGGGCTTGTGAGCAAGTTCCTCCTCTCATGGGCTGGCGCACTCCGCGGAGGAGTCTGCCCCGCATCTCCTTCCCGTATTGCGGGGCGGGGAATAAAACTCACTGGTGGGATTTAACTCAGGAATAAAGAATTATGTTCTCTAACAGGATGTGGATCAGAGCGGGTTTGCTGGCTTTATTATTTGTATTTATAACCGAATCCGCTCATGCGGTCAGGATCAAGGATCTGACCAATGTCCGCGGCGTTCGCGGCAACCAGTTGATCGGTTTCGGACTGATTGTAGGATTAGCCGGAACAGGCGATAGCGCGACAAACGTCTTCTTTTCCATCCAAACCCTGGTGAGTATGCTCACCAAAATGGGCATCACCATTCCTGATAACGAAGTGGGCCAGTTGAAGTTCAAGAACGTGGCCACGGTGATGGTGACGGCCACCCTGCCACCGTTCGCCCGTCAGGGAGACCGGATCGATACCCTGTTGTCGTCTATTGGAGACGCAAAAAGCCTCCAGGGCGGAACGTTGTTGATGACAGCGCTCAAAGGCCCGGATGGGCAAACTTATGCCGTGGCCCAGGGTCCGTTGTCGATCGGCGGATTTTTTGTTCAGGGCGCGGCCAAGGGGGCGCAGAAAAACCACCAAACGGTGGCGCGAATAGCCAACGGCGCGTATGTGGAAAAGGAATTGCCGCATCAGTTTAACTTGAAGGAAGAAATTTTCCTGACCTTGAAAGAAACGGACTTCACCACGGCGAGCCGGATTTCCAGGGCCATCAACGATTCCCTGCGGGATGTGGTGGCGACGCTGGTCGATGGCCGAACCGTCCAAGTGATGGTGCCTCGGTTTTACAAAGGGAAAACCTCGCAATTTATCACCCGCATCGAATCCATCGAGGTGGAGCCGGATGGTATCGCCAAAGTGATTCTTGATGAACGCACGGGTACGGTGGTTATGGGAGAAAAAGTCATGATTTCCGCCGTCGCCGTGGCGCATGGGAATCTGTTCATCCAGATCACTGAAGAACCTTCGGTTTCTCAACCGGCTCCGTTCTCTCCAGGCGGAGCGACAGTGGTGGTTCCCCGGACCCGCTTAAAGATTGAAGAAGGGGAGGACCGGCTTCTCATTGTTCCCAAAGCCATCTCCCTTGGCCAGGTGGTCAACGGGCTGAATGCCATTGGGGTCAATCCCAGGGATTTAATCGCCATTCTTCAGGCCATCAAGGCGGCCGGGGCGTTGCACGCGGAACTGGAAATCATTTAATCGGAGAAAACGTTATCTCCTGTTGACGAAGAAATTAAAATGTTGACGAAGAAATTAAAAACTTTCTGCAAGGTGCGCGGGCTTTTCCCTTGGCCGGTGTCTCTAATCTAATGCATTGATTCTCAAGGAATTGAGAACGGAAAAATTTTCCCCTACCCATTTACTTTTTTCCTTCTGATCATTCCAGCGCGCTGAATATATTATCTTTCCTGCTTTAGAATGCCTTAATTTATGGACGCTTAAAGGCCAATGGAGTTCCATGCCCTGGTCCCGGCGCATTTGGTATGTGGTTTGCACTTAACCATAAAGAAGTCAAAGCATTAACTCCAAACAACAATAAAGGTCAGAGAATGGATTTTATTCCTTCATTGAAAAACCAGGGGAATGTGTTTTCCCGTGCGACGGAAAACAAAATGGACCAGCTCAAAAAACAAGCAGAGTCCGGTGAATATAAGGATGACAAAGAACTAAAGGCGCTGGCCCAGCAATTCGAGGCGATTTTTGTAAATCAACTCATGAAAGCGATGCGGCAGACTTTGCCCAAGGAAGGTTTGTTAAACAGTTTCTCGGTGGATATGTATGAGTCGATGTTCGATCAGGAAGTGGCCGGTGAAATGTCCAAAGGGAGGGGAATGGGTCTGGCGGATGTCCTTTACACGCAGTTAAGCAGATTGAACGGAAAAAAACCGGAAGGGGAAGAAAATCAGGAAAAAGCGGATTCGCCTGCGCTTCCATATAAAGCCCCTGAACGGGCGGAGAGCCGCTGATGGGCCGGTTGCTGAGAGAGTTGAATGCCTTGATTGAAAGTGAAATCGCTCTTTACAATAAATTTATTCTCATGCTGAAGGAGCAATGGGATTGCATCTCCAATTACTCTTTGCACTCCCTGGAGGAAATCATTGAAAAAAAAGAAATCATGGTCCGGAAAATGCAACAGCTTGAAAAACAGCGATCCGGTTTGATGGAAAAAATCGCCCGCCTCCGGGGTGTCCGGGAGACGGATTTGACGCTGAAAAAAATTATCCAGACAACGGTGAATCCCATTCGAGTCAAACTGAGTAAATCCCGGGAAGCTCTGTTAGCGCAAATTGCCACCATCAACGAACTGCATGAAGGGATCAAGGGATTGATGGATAAATCGTCGTTGTCGCTGAAAAAATCCCTGGTTTTTGTCCACTCCAAGAATGAAGAAGCGAATGCCCCTTATCATCCCGACGGGAAATTGAAGGAAGCAAGCCTTCAGGGTCGAATGCTGAATTTCAATGCTTAAAAAAGAGGCTCTCGTTCTTATGCAAAGGCCCAACAAATAGTAATTGCAGGGAACACTTTTTTAAAATATGTCGTCAAATATTTTCAGTATATTAAATACCGCCAAACTGGGTCTGTTGACCCAACAGCTGGCAATCGAAGTCACTGGCAACAATATCGCCAACGTGGAGACGGAAGGGTATTCCCGGCAGGAGGTGATATTGGTGTCCAACACCCCGCGTTCGATCAGTCAGGGGCAGTTGGGGACCGGGGTGCGGGTCAGCGGTATCGAGCGGGTTTTTGATCAGTTCCTGTTTCAGCAGATTTTGTCCGAAGGCGACCCGACGGGAAACTTCAAGGTGCGCAAGGATGTTTTTGAGCAGTTGGAAATTCTGTTCAATGAAAACCAGGGCCGCAGTTTGAACAGTGAGTTGAGTGGATTGTTTTCCGCGTTTCAGGACCTTTCCACCAATCCAAGTGGATTGCCCGAACGGGCGGAAGTGCTGAGTCGGGCGCAGTCTCTGTCAGCGGTGTTCAATAATCTGGGCGATGGTTTGTTCAGAATCCAGAGAAATATCGACGCCATCGTCAGCGACGAGGTGGCCAAGATAAACACCCTCGTGGATGAAATCGCCAAATTAAATCAAGCGATATTTGCCAATTCGCCCGGCCAGTTCAGCGCAAATGATCTTAAAGACCAACGGGACAAACTGATCAAGGAACTTTCAGAGAAAATCGACATTACCTTTGTGAATGAATCAGACGGGCAGGTCAGCCTGACTCTTCGGAATGGTACGCCGTTGGTTCTCAAGAATCTGACTTTTAATTTGAGCACGGGCTTGAATGGAAATAACAAATCATTTCTGGACGTTTTTATCAGCAACGGAGCCGGGGGAACGATCAACGTCACGTCAGCGATTCAGGGGGGCGAGCTCAAGGGCTATCTGGACATGCGCGACCTGGAAGTCCCGGCGATCAAGGAAAAGCTGGACCGTCTGGCGGCGGGGTTCGTTCAGGAGTTCAACCGCGTTCATCAACAGGGATTCGGCGTCGACGGCAGTACGGGAGTCAATTTCTTTACGCCGCTCTCGCCCACGGTTTTCACCAATACCTTGAATACCGGGTCGGCGCAGGTCTCGGTGCTAAATGCCAGCCCCACCACGGTTTTGGTGGATGATTTTGAGATCACTTTTACCGGGGCGACTTCATTCACCTTGACCAATCTGACAACCGGAGCCGCGTCGAGTGCCATTACCTTTACGGCGGGAACCACGTTCAATCTGGCGGGCGGTTTTGCGGTGAACATCACCGGGACTCCGGCTGTGGGGGACCGGTTCAAGTTTTCGGTTTCGGAGAACGCGGCGACGTTCATCAAGGTTTCCAATGAAGTGCTTTCCAATTCGCAGAAAATCGCCGCTGGCAATTCGACATCTGGAGACGGCGGCAACGCCGGAGATTTGGCCGGCCTGCAGAGCGACCTGACGTTTAACAGCGTCACTTTACAATCGGGTTCGGGAGCGTTTACTTTCGATGAGTTTTACAATGCCCTGGTAAGCGCCATTGGCATTCAGTCTGCTACCGCCCAGGCGGGGGTCCGGCAACAGGAAGGCGTCCTGCTTCAATTGAGCAACCGGCGGGAAAGCATTTCCGGGGTCTCCATTGATGAGGAACTGATCAATCTGATTCAATTCCAGCAGGCGTTCAATGCGTCCGCGCGAATGATAAGTTTGGTCGAAGAATTGTTCGATACGATCATCAACCGGATTTAATTTTAGATAGTAAGCGGAATTTTTCCAGTTTTTACAGGAGACGGATCATGGTTCAGCGCGTGACCAACCAATCAATTCAAAATACGGTACTGAACAACATTTTTCGTATTACGGAAGGGTTGGCTAAGGCGCAGGCGGAGATAGCGTCCGGGAAACGCATTCTCAAGCCGTCGGATGACCCCGCCGGATTGCGCAACAGTCTGTCGTTGCGCACCAGCATCCGTCTATCGACTCAGTTTATCCGCAATATCGACAACAATAAAATATTTATCCAGAGCACGGATTCCGCTCTGCAATCAGTGAGCCTGGGTTTGACCCGGGCCAAGGAGTTGGCGATCCGCGAGCTTGGAGGCACTTCCACAGCGCAAACGCGGGGATTTGCGGCGGTTGAAATCGGGCAGATTATCTCACAAACGCTGGAAGCGGCCAACACCCAGGTAAAGGATCAATTTATATTCGGCGGCACCCAAACGCGGACGGCTCCTTTTCAGGTCAGCGCTTCCGGAGCGATTTATCAGGGAAACACTGATAGCTTCACAATCGAAATCGCGAAAGACATCAATGTCGCACTGACCCTTCCCGGATCCGACGCGCTGGGGACGGATTTGAACCCGTCCGTCACCCTTTCCACACTGCTCTCCGATTTGAATGGCGGAAAGGGCGTTCCGGCGGGTCAGTTTACCATCACCGATCGCGGCGGCAACAGCGCCACCATTACGGTTGCTTCCGGGGCGACTCTAGGCACTGTCATTGCGTCGATCAATTCAGCGGGAATCAAGGTCTCCGCCGCATTGAACGGCAGTGGCAATAGCATCTCTTTGACGGATACCAGCCCGGTGATCACTCAGTCCCTGACCATCGCGGAAGTTTCTGGTGGAACCACGGGCGCGGCTTTGGGAATTTTGGGAAAGAGGGATGGTTCCCTGACCGGAAGTGATCTGAATTCCCGGGTCACCTCGGCGACCTTGCTGACAAATTTGAACGCAGGCAGTGGATTGGTCCTGGACGATATAAAAATCATCAATGGAGCGGCTTCGGCAACGATCAGTTTCGCTTCGGCCACCACCATAGGAGACGCGCTCAACCTGATCAACAGCGCCGGATTGAATGTGACGGCCAGCATCAACAGCGCCGGTAATGGATTGCGGGTTGTATCCAACAATACAACAACGGTGGCGGTGGTGAATGATATTGGCGTGGGCACGACGGCGGAAAATTTGGGATTGGGGGGCGGCAGAAACGTTCTGGATACCTTGATTAAACTAAAACTGGCTCTGGAAAAAGATGACACTGTCGCCATCCTCACCACTTTACAAAATCTTGACAGTGGATTGGATTCGGTCAATGAATCGCGCGCTTTCGTGGGGGCGACTCTGCGGCGAATCGAGTCCACAGATTTCATTCACGATCAGGATATCGTCGATCAAAGAGAACAATTGTCCAATACGGAAGACGCGGATATAATAAAAAGCGCTTCCGACCTTGCCTCTCTGGAACTGGCCCTGAACGCCACTTTGAACACCACCGCGCGCATCCTCCAGCCGTCTCTCCTCGATTTTCTCCGCTAACTAAATGTTTAAAAACCTCAGCCCGCGTGACGCTGGACCCACCAGCCTGGGGGCTGGAATATAAACGAGCGACCAGCCTGGGGGCTGGACCCAATATTAACGAGCGATGGATTTATGGTTGACCAAATCCTGCATTACCCCTACAGGGCATGAAGACAATGGTGAAATATCACAAATGCTGAATTTTTTATCCAGAGGATTCAGGGCCTCGCGTAGCGTCAGGCCCAAGCTTCCTCCCCGTGTAACGGGGCCCGCGTGGCGGGGAAATGCTTTATTTACTTTTTGAGGTCAAACAGATAACGGGCAGGCGCTGTCAGCCGAAACCGTTGCTTCGATGGTTTGGGGTTTCTTTCCGTTTTGTGGGGTTTTTACCGAGGGTTGAGGATAGCGATATACTTTGCCTTCATAGTTTTTTATGACCACTTCTTTTTCATTGTGTTCCAGAACCATATTGGGAAGCAATCTCACCTTGCCACCACCGCCGGGAGCGTCGATCACAAAATAAGGAACGCCCATTCCGGAAATGTGGCCCTGCAGGTCCTTCATGATATCCAGACCTTTTTCCACCGTGGTGCGGAAATGATCGGTCCCCAAGGTCATATCAGCCTGGTAAATGTAATAGGGTTTGACGCGGATTTTTAACAGCTTGAGCATAAGTTCCCGCATGACCAGGGCATCATCATTCACTCCTTCCAGAAGAACCGTTTGGCTGCCCAGAGGAATTCCGGCATCGGCCAGCATGTTACAGGCTTTCTCCACTTCCGCTGTGATCTCGGAGGGATGGTTGAAATGAAGATTGAAATAAAGAGGATGGTGTTTTTTAAGAATGGCGCATAAATCTTGCGTTATCCGCTGAGGCAGGGTTCCCGGAACCCGAGTCCCGATGCGGATGATTTCCAAATGCGGGATGGCGCGAAGTTCGCTCAAAATCCGGTCCAGTTCTTTGTCGGGAACCAGAAGCGGGTCTCCGCCGGACAAAATCACATCGCGAATTTCGGGGTGATTACGTATGTAGTCAATGCCCTGGCGCAGGGTTTCCCGGGTGACGATGCCGGGGAACCCGATTTTCCGCTTGCGTGTGCAAAATCTGCAAATGATCGGACATTGATTATTCACCATCAGCAAAACCCGGTCCGGGTAGCGATGCACCAGTTCCGGGACCGGCATATCCCCCTCTTCATTCAAGGGGTCTGATTCCAACAACTCCTCTTCGCTGAGAAAATCGTCTAACTCTTCTAAGGTAGGGACCACCTGCCGCCACAGGGGATCGTTTTCCTCCTTGATCTGATCGAGAAAATACGAATTGATCCTAATGGGAAAAACTTTGGTGACCTCCTTGAGTTTTTCCCTGTATTCATCCGAGGTGTCTGAAAGAAAAGGCAAATCTTCAACTTTTACGACACTATTACTCAACAGTTTTTGCCACGATTCCATATTGGTCTTTTATTTAATTAAATGTTGACGGGGTAGGCTTGCTTCAAATAGTGGATGATTTCATACTCATCATCGATAATTTTTTCTCCATCGATGAGTACAGGGACTGTGTACTGGCCGGATACCTGATAGACTTCTTTACGCTGAAATTGCGGCCAAGGAACATCTATCTTGTCGTATTCCAGCTTGAGGTCCTCCAGAACCGTTCTAACCATGGCACAATAACCACACCCATCAATGTTGTATAGCTTAATCATTTCCACCTTCTTACCTCATAGCCTTTCAGTATAAGGTCTTATCTAACCACGAACGGCACAGGGAACCATGATGGCATCCGCCATGCCGTGAATCTTCTTTTTATCATGCGGACACAAGGTCGCAAGAATTCCGCCTAACCGGGGCGTTCCCTTCACAACAAAATAATACGGGGTCAGACGCACCCGGCTTTTCATTTCGACCATCGTCCCGGTCTGCGGTTGATAATATGAACCAACAACCGTTTTCCCCTTGTGAAACTCCTGCAAAATCGAGGGCTGTTGTGGAAATTGCGCCAAACTGTTTTCCAGAGTTTCCCGCCATTCAGCGCTGGAGACATCGTGCCCGATGACCACTCCACGGCTTCCCCAGGATAATGGGGAAAAACCGGAAGGCTTGACCGCAAACTCCCTTTGCCTTTGACTCAAGGGAAACAATTCCCGCCAATCCCTGACCGGGGCCTGATTCACAACCAATCCGGGGATCACTCCATGAGGCGGTATTTCCCGATTGTCGAGTACCCAGGTTTTGGGAATTAGATGAGATAGGGCGGCAAAAGTTTCGGGTCCCAAACCTTTTTCCCAAAATGGGGCCAGGGCGGGATGATGAAACAACGCAAAACTGAGCTTTTCTTCAAGAAACGGCTTGTAGGGCGGCGTGGTTTTGACCCTGCCTTTTTTATTACTGTACAAAAACAGTTCGGATTTAGGAATATTTTTCAGGTCGAATAATTCAAAAAAACGGTAGATCACATCCAACCGAACTTCGCAGTCGCCATCCAGGACAAACAACCCATCTTCCTTGAAAATGACCTCACGTGGATGCACGGTATAAACCGGAACGCCTTTCTGCTTTAATAGACCGGCCAGATAAACCATTTCACTGCGGTAGTCTTCCGCTTCATCGGAAACGATAATGCCCAAAGCGCCTTCCGGCAAACCCGCCACCCCTGTGGCCATTTGGTAAAATAACTCGGGAATTCCGCCATTTTCATGGCCGATGATTTTATGTCCATCCTTCTGGTAAAGCGACATCAGACGGGCCGTCAAACCAAAACCGCCCGGAACGGAATCGAGTTCGGTTACGGAGAATCCATCTTCCGTGACAATCAGGTCGGGTCGGATGATTCCCGGAAGGTCGTTCTTGAACCGCTTCATCCTGCCATAATCGATAAGATCCTGCGGCTTGCCAAAATCGAGATATTCCGCGATCCATCGCGGAAGTTTTCCCTTGGCGCTATCCAGATAAAATTGATTCAGAACGGTATAAAACTTGAGGAGGTGATGGCCCAGCTGGTCGATAAATTCCAATTCGCCGATGGAAAGGAAATACGGTTCCGTGGATATCCGCCAGGTATTTTCCCCGGCACTGCCACTTGCATCCACCGAATACAACCCGGCTCCCGAGAGAGAAGTGGTAATTTCGGAATAAATATCTTCCTGTGTAGCTGTCATCGGGCCTGAAAGTGGAAAAACCGGGGGAAAGTCAATGAAACCTTCAAAATCAAAGGCCTGTATAATTTTAGATGCATTTTACTCGATAAAGTTTTATCGTAGCCAGAGTGACGCTCGCTCCCGCGAGGGGGAAATTGCTCACGCCGTGCAATGTTGCTTGGCCAGCCTAACGCTGGAACCAATGCTAACATGCAACCAGCCTATGGGCTTGAACAAATATTAAAGCACCAGCCGGGGGGCTGGACCCAATATTAACGTACGATGGATTTATGGCAGACTTAATTCTGCTTCGTGCCGAATTTTTCTCCAGAGGTTTTCAGGGGCTCGTGAGCACAGCGAACGTCAGCCCCTCTTTTCCTCCCGCGTAGCGGGCGTGAGCACAGCGAGCGGAGCCTAACTTATCTTCCCGCGTAGCGGGTTTATCATGAAAAGCGAAAATAATCCTCCAAAACATGGGGAACTCGTTCCTTTATTTCCCCTGCCACAGACGGTATTTTATCCCAACACCCTGTTACCGTTGCATATTTTTGAGCCCAGATACCGGCATATGATGGCCGAAGCTTTGGAAGGCGGGCGAAAAATCGGCATGGTTCTCCTGCTACCGGGATGGGAAGAAAACTATTATGCCGCGCCGCCGATTGCCACCGTGGGTTGCGTGGGCGAAATCGAAAAACACATTCGCCTGGAGGATGGAAAATACAATATGGTCCTCAAGGGCCTCAGCCGATTCCAAATTGTTGGGGAAACAGAAGGAAAACCCTATCGCCGGGCGAAAACTGAACCACTGCCGGAAATCAACGACCAGAGTCTGGTTGCCGGCCTCAATCCCTTGAAGGAGGAATTGATCCGGCATTGCCATCAATACATCCGTCTGTTGCCATCTGGAGAAAACTTCAAAAAAGAAATGCATCTGGATGACTGCAAAACCTTGAGCCACCTGACCGACCAGATAGCCTATCAGTTGAACCTGACGGTGGAACAGAAACAAAAATTACTCGAAGAACAGGATGTGTTGCGCAGAGTCGATGCCATCCGTTCGATGCTGAAAATGAAAATTGACATCATCCACCTCTCAAAGATGCGGACCCATCCCGGCGCCGACGTTAATTTAAACTAAACGCCCGGCTACCCTGAGTGCATCAAGGTTGCCTCATCAAACGATGAAAACTCATTTTCCAGGCCTGGATGACCAGCAGATAAGCGTTTCCTAAAATCAGAATGACATACAACCCCAGTTCCAATTGATCCAACAGGGAAAAAACCACCAGGATCATATTATTGGTACAAAGACATAACGGGCTGATCCAGGTTAAAAACATTTTATCCTGATACCACGCCTTTTGTGCATCGTATACATTTTTTACCCCGGCCAATTGTTGACTGACCCCGTCAAACATTTCAACCAACCGGTCCTGCCACCCGTATAGCCACCCATGCACACGTTGCCAAAACAACCCCCCATCGGGGTGCTCCTCACGATCTTCATGGGTGATGTCTTCACGGACCCGGTTCATCTTATAGGTTCCAACCATCGTGGTGTAATTGACCAGGTAAAACACAAAATAGGTGCAATGCAAAAGACCGCTCAGCAGGGCGAAAAATCCAATGGCCCTTGAAGCGATACTCGGCAAGCCATCCCCGATCCCGCTCGTGGCGACGCACGTTCCTGAACGGGAAGATGTGCCGGAACTGGACGAGACTGAGAACCTGATGTCCGTGTCGGAACTCCATCAAGCCATCAGGATGATCAGGGCGAAGAGACAGAAGCTCGAAATGCTTGGAGCCGAAGTCGGTTCCACAGGTCGCATTGCAACCGCGCAGAACAGTTTACTTACAGGAGTTTGAAGAATGGCTGACGTCACTGAAGAAACAGGAGCACCGGCAACGAAGGTCACCGAAGAGATGAAGTCGCTCCGCAAGTCGTGCGACATGCTCAACATCGACTGGCATCATCGCAATGGCGTGAAGAAGCTCCAGTCACTGATCGCCGCCTGGAACGAGCAGGAGCATACATCGCTTGAGCCTCAGCAAGAGCCGAAACTAGAGCCACGGTCAGAGCGAATGACCGCTACGGAATTTGTCGATCGTCAGGAACAGCCAAAACCAACATGGGAACCAGAAACGGCTCAAGTGGTCACGGATGAGAATGTCTACGTGCCACGAAAGCGTCAAGAGATGCCACAGGACGTTAAGGATGGTCTCCTCTACATGCGCTCCTACAGCAAGGCAAGATCCGAAGTGATCGAGGAGTTCATAAAAGGTCTTCTCTAAATGGCTGAACACGGATCCACATGCAAGAAGCGGTACGAACGGGCAAAGGCCATTCGCGCCAACTTCACTTGGCACTGGCAGGAAGTCGCCGACCTCGTGCAGCCTTCCCGACAGTTCACGTTCCGTCGTACTCCAGGTACGAAGCAGAACCTTGAGATCGTCAACGACACGGCCCCGCTTGCTGCAAGTTCACTTGCCGCCGCGCTGTACGGACTGCTGGCGAACCCGGCGACGAACTGGTACTCGCTGGTCACGGAAGACTTCGATCTTCGTGTAGACGAAGGGGTGCGCAAGTTCCTTTACGATGCAACGAACCGTGGACTGTCGTACCTGGCTTCTTCCGCTTCCGGCTTCCCGACCGCTCTTCACGAAGTCTTTCTCGACCTCGTATCGTTCGGCACCGGGATCATGCAGGCGTCCACGGACAAGTTGAACATGCTTCGGTTCAACTCACGGCAGCTCGCCAACTTCTTCATGTGCGAGAACCCGGACGGCGTGGTTGATGAGACGTTCCGGAGATTCGAGCTGGATGCGCATGAAGCGGTCCATCTGTTCGACAAGGACGGTGACGTTCTGCCGGAGGAGATTCTCGACCACTTCCGAGACGATAAGGACAACAAGAGAAAGTGGTGGTTCGTACACGAAGTCTCGCGCCGCCTCGACCGTGACATCACACGCAATGACCCGAAGAACAAGCCGTGGTCCTCGATCTACTTCCTTGAGAAGACCGGGGAAGTAATCCGGGAAAGCGGCTTCCCGTTCAACATCTACATCACGCCCCGGTGGAGCAAGTCTCCTGAAGAAGTCTTCGGTCGCTCACCGGCAATGATGATGCTTCCGAC
>JADFGI010000018.1 GCA_022567815.1 Nitrospinota bacterium | reverse complement strand
ATCCATATCGGTATCTTCCGGCAACTGGCCGATAGTGTTGAGCGCTTCCTGTTTTGCCGCTTGCATAGTGGGTTCCTCGCCGTGTTGGGTTATCCGTGCGCCATATTACCGATGAACTTTGTCACATCCGACTTCTTCACCAAACTATCCATTACCACGATCAAGGCTTGTTGATTGGCATCGGGTAAAATATCGCATTGCTGGCAAGGTTGGCGGAGTTGATAGTTTCTGATCTTCAAATCTTGTGACGGCTCCTGCCGTCCTGCCAGCTCATCCAAGGCAACCTGAAGAATATTGGCAATTTTAATACCCATATATAATATACACTTATAGAGACTATTGATAAATTTTTTGAGGAAATCATTTTTGGCTCTGTCTGGGTTCCTGTTCAGAAGGCGGAAATGTGATTCATGGGTGATGAAACGTCAGAGAGTGAGCTTCCGCTATGCGGTGGAACTGCTCAAATGAAGCGATGTGGCGTTAGTTAGAGGGTGCCAGCGTCGTCACCGATAACGCAGGCAATCCTAAGGTCTCGACGAATTAAACGAAGGGATCAAGAAAAAAGTTGACAAAAGGGATTTTACTGGATAACCTGAATAAAGATCTCCACAGCTCCCATAAAAAAACTCCGAACTCCAATCAAGCAAACCAGCTTATTTCTACCCTTCAAGATAAACGTATCTATTTGCAATATACCTAATACCTAAAAAACAAATCGAGAATTTCAGTTTTATCCTCAAACCCGAATCCAAAACAATCATTAACCAACCTAAAAATCTCTATTTCAAAGAGACCATGACCTATGAGCCAAATGAATATTGAAGAACTAAAATCAAAAACCATATCCGAACTCACCAACATTGCCAAGGATCTGAAGATCCAGGGCCACAGCGGCTTGCGCAAGCAGGACCTGATTTTTAAAATCCTGGAGGCCAAGACGGAAAAAGACGGCTTGATGTTTGGCCAGGGGGTCCTGGAGATCCTCCCGGATGGATTTGGTTTTCTCCGGGCGCCGACATACAACTATTTACCGGGTCCGGATGACATCTATGTTTCTCCCTCGCAGATCCGCAAATTTGATATGCGGACCGGCGATACCATTTCCGGGCAGATTCGGCCTCCCAAGGACAGCGAACGGTATTTTGCGCTGTTAAAGGTCGAGGCCATCAATTTTGAAAATCCCGAAAAAACCAAGGACAAGATCCTGTTCGACAACCTGACGCCGCTTTACCCGGAAGAGCGCCTTCGTTTGGAAACGCCAAACTGTAAAGACTACAGCGCCAGGGTCATGGACCTCATGACTCCCATCGGCAAGGGCCAGCGCGGATTGATCGTGGCCCCGCCCCGAACGGGTAAGACGATGCTTTTGCAGTCGATCGCCAACAGCATCAGCACAAATTATCCCGAGGTGGTCCTGATGGTTTTGCTGATTGACGAGCGTCCGGAGGAAGTGACGGATATGGAGCGGTCAGTCAAGGGGGAGGTCATCAGTTCCACTTTTGATGAACCGGCCCAGCGCCACGTGCAGGTGGCGGAAATGGTGATCGAAAAAGCCAAACGGCTGGTGGAGCACAAAAAAGACGTGGTGATTCTTTTGGACAGCATCACGCGCCTGGCCCGCGCTTACAACGCCATTGTACCGCCTAGCGGCAAAGTACTCTCCGGCGGTGTGGATGCCAACGCCCTGCAAAGGCCCAAACGGTTTTTCGGCGCGGCGCGAAATTTGGAAGAAGGCGGAAGCCTGACCATTATCGCCACGGCGTTGATCGATACGGGAAGCCGGATGGACGACGTGATCTTCGAGGAGTTCAAGGGAACCGGTAACCTCGAAATCGTTCTGGATCGTAAATTGGCGGATAAGAGGACTTTTCCTTCAATCGATATCAACCGCTCCGGGACACGGAAAGAGGAATTGCTCCTGCCGGATGAGGATCTTAAGCGTGTCTGGTTGCTAAGAAAAGTATTACTGCCGATGGGGATTCATGATACGATGGACCTTCTCCTGCAGAAGATTAAGGAAACGAAAACAAACGCCGAATTTTTGAGCTCTATGAACACTTGATTGAGGAATGACGCATAATGAAATCGGGAATCCATCCTGAGTACCATGAAACCCTGATCCGTTGCTCCTGCGGGCACGAAGTGAAAATCGGCTCCACGGTGAAGGATCTGCATCTTGAAATTTGCTCTAACTGCCATCCGTTTTATACCGGCAAACAAAAACTGCTGGATACCGCCGGGCGCATTGAGAAATTCAACCGAAAATACGGCAAGAAAAAATCCGCCGAAAGCAATCAGGAATCCACAGCCCCCAATTAGCTTCATTCCCCGCCAATTGCGCTTTTGCCCTGATGATTGGGGCATAAAGTCTTCTGGACAATATCAGTCAATCCAGTACCTGCGCCGTCTCGCCCCGTGAGGCCGACCCATGATTGAAAAACTCGAAGCCATCGAACAACGCTACGACAAACTCAACGAACTGTTGAGCGATCCGAACATCATCGCCCAGCAATCGGAATACCAGAAGTTTGCCCGCGAGCAATCGGAGCTTTCGCCTATTGTCGCAGGGATCAAGGAGCTGAAAACAATTGTTCGGCAACTGCGGGAAAATGAGACCATTTTGGTCGAGGAAACCGAAGCCGAAATTTTGGCTCTGGTGAAGGAAGAACTCGACGCGCTGAAGAAGAGCCGCAAAACGGTCGAGGAAAAATTGAAAAGGCTGTTACTGCCCAAGGATCCCAGGGATGGGAAAAGTGTCATCATGGAAATCCGCGCTGGCACGGGGGGCGAAGAGGCGGCTCTGTTCGCGGCGAATCTGTTTCGCATGTATTCTCGTCACGCCGAAGCGCATAAGTGGAAAACGGAAATCCTCAGCACCAATATAACTGGCAAAGGCGGATTCAAGGAAATCATCCTCAGCATCAGCGGTAAAGGGGTGTACAGCAGACTGAAGTATGAAAGCGGGACGCACCGGGTGCAGAGAGTCCCGGAAACGGAGACCCAGGGCCGGGTCCACACCTCTGCGGTGACGGTGGCCATTATGCCGGAAGCGGAAGAAGTGGACATCACCATCAATCCAGCGGATTTAAAATTCGATGTGTTCCGGGCCTCGGGGCCTGGCGGTCAGAGCGTCAACACCACCGATTCGGCGGTGCGCATCACTTATGTTCCGACGGGACTGGTGGTGACTTGCCAGGACGAAAAGTCTCAGCACAAAAATAAGGAAAAGGCGATGAAAGTGCTGAGGGCCCGCCTTTACGACGAGGTGCAGAAAAAGCAAAATGATGAAATGGCAAAAGAGCGGAAACAGCAAGTAGGCACCGGCGACCGCAGTGGACGCATCCGTACTTACAATTTTTCCCAGGAGCGGGTGACCGACCATCGTATTGGATTGACCCTGCACAAGCTTTCCCAGATTCTTGAGGGCGACCTGGACAGCATTATCGATAGCCTCGCTCTCCACTTTCAGGCCGAGGCTCTCAAGGAAAACATCAGTGGAATGGAAAAAGAAAAGCAGGCAAAAACCAATGCCTGACCGAAAGGTAACGGGACGAACCGGATATTCTCTCATACCGGCATCTCTAAAAATTCAACCCGGACTATGAGCCAGCCCGTTAAAACACTGGAGACTGCAGGCGGCAGACCGAAAACCAGTTAACTGCCAAAATATTTGGTCCAGCGCTACGCTGGTTGCAAAGGCCGGAAAATATCAATTGTTGGAGATCCCCACTTCTAAAGTGTTCTGAAAAATGACCTGGACATCCAAATCGTTTTTAAAATGGTCTGCCCAGCGCCTCGCCCAGGCGGGCATTGATTCTCCACGACTGGAGTCCGAGGTTCTGCTGGCGCGGGGGTTGCACGCCAGCCGCGAAGACCTGTACCGGGACCCCGACCGGGAATTGGGCGAAGAGGAAATTGTCATTTCTAAAAGTTTTGTGGAGAGGCGTTTTCTTCGGGAGCCTGTGGCCTATATTCTTGGCCGCCGGGAATTCTGGGGATTGGAGTTTCAGGTCACCCCGGATGTTATGGTCCCTCGAGAGGAAACGGAAATTCTGATCGAACAGTTTTTTCAATGGGTCCGGTCCGAGTCGTTTTCCGAACAGATTCATGTTCTGGATATGGGGACAGGTTCGGGAAATATTGCCATTGTGGTGGCCAAAGAACTGCCGCAAAGCCGGGTGACGGCCGTCGATATTTCCCCATCCGCTCTTGCCATCGCGCAGGGTAACGCCTGGGTGCATGAAGTGGCCGATCGGATTCGCTTTGTTGAAGGCGATCTGTTTGCCTGCGATTTAGAAACTCCCTTTCACGCCATCCTGTCCAATCCCCCTTACATC
Organism: Nitrospinota bacterium; assembly: GCA_022567815.1. Lineage (GTDB taxonomy): Bacteria > Nitrospinota > Nitrospinia > Nitrospinales > VA-1 > JADFGI01. Next base: position 12,223 of record JADFGI010000018.1, on the reverse strand, counting down.
GAAGAAGAACACATGGACTCCCTGATGCCGGATGTGAAAAATTATGAACCCGGACAGGCGTTGTTTGGAGGTCGAGATGGTCTTTCCTATTACAAGCGGATACTTCCTGAAGCGTGGAGCCATCTGGCGGAAAACGGTGTCTTATTTCTGGAGATTGGCAACGGTCAGGTGAATGACGTGTTATCTCTCATTGAAAACCACGGCGGCTATCACGCACCCGAAGTGACTTTGGATTATATGGCAATGGAACGGGTGGTTTCGGCGCGGAAAAGAGAGAAAAATGGATAAATTAATCATCGAAGGAGGGCGGCGGCTGGAAGGGGAGGTTGCCATCAGTGGGGCGAAAAATGCGGTCCTGCCGATTTTAGCCGCCACCCTGTTGACCTCAGGCAGAAATGAAATCCGCGGCGTACCCCGTGTCCGCGATGTGTTCACCATGATCCGCCTGCTGAGGAATCTCGGCGCCCGGCTCGAGAGCTTTGAAGGCGACACCATCGTGATCGATTCCTCCGGAGTGAACAATCCGGAAGCTCCTTATGAACTCGTATCCACCATGCGGGCATCCTGTCTGGTTCTCGGTCCGCTTTTAGCCCGGCTGGGCCAGGCGAAAGTCTCCCTTCCCGGCGGTTGCGCCATCGGCGCGCGTCCAATGGATTTGCACATCAAGGGTCTGCAAGCAATGGGGGCCAGGATCGAGCTCATCCAGGGTTATATTCACGGAACGGCTGAAAAAGGGCTTAATGGAAATCGTATTTATTTCGATACGGTAACTGTGACGGGAACGGCCAACCTGATGATGGCCGCGGCGCTTTCAGTTGGGGAAACAATTTTGGAAAATGCCGCCAGGGAACCGGAAATTGTTTTTCTTGCGGATGTCCTGGGTCGGGCCGGAGCAAATATCCAAGGCCAGGGAACAGACGTCATCATCATTCAAGGGGCCGCCGCGCTGAAACCCATTCAATGCCGGATTTTTCCCGACCGCATTGAAGCCGGGACTTATATGATCGCCGCCGCCATCACGGGAGGCGATGTGGAGATAATCGATTGCATCCCTCAGCATCTGGAACCGCTCATTCACAAGTTGCAGGAAGCGGGCATTCAGGTGGAAGTTGGTGACAGTCGCCTCAGGGTCAAAGGTGGAAATCGTTTCAAATCCACCGATATCAAAACCCAGCCTCATCCCGGATTCCCAACCGATCTTCAGGCGCAGATGATGGCGTTGATGACTTTGGCGGAAGGGCAGAGTATCATCGTGGAAAATGTGTTCGAGAACCGTTTCATGCACGCGGCGGAACTTGTGCGCATGGGAGCGAAAATTATTCTGGATGGGCACACCGCCATTGTCAAGGGAGTCGGACAGTTGTGCGGCGCTCCCTTGATGGCGACCGACCTGAGGGCAAGCGCGTCCCTGGTATTGGCCGCCCTGGCGGCGAAAGGGGAATCGGTGATTTCCCGCGTGTATCATATCGACCGGGGCTATGAGGCGATGGAGGAAAAACTAGTCCGATTAGGCGCAAAAATTCGCCGTGTCAAATGATTTCGGCGCACAGGAAATCGTGATAATAACTTTTTAATTGACTGGGAATCCGATGGACGAGCCAAAGGAAACTCCATTACACGAAAAGGATTTTCATAATATCCTGTTGTGGATGCCCAATTGGATCGGCGACGTGATTCTGGTCATGCCCGCTTTGTCAGCCCTGCGGAAAAAATTTCCTCATTCCAGAATAACGGCGGTTGTAAAGGCTCCAGCGGACAAACTGCTTTCCGCTCACCCGGCGGTGGATACGGTGATGCAGCTTCCCTCCGGTCCGAGTAAAGGTTTCCTGGCCGGATTGCGGTTTGCCGGCAGGCTGAGAAAATACCAGTTCGATCTTGGAATCGTTTTTCCCAATTCCATTCGCAGTGCGTTGTTGTTGTCCATCTCCGGCGCCAAAAACCGGCTGGGGTACGACACCGAAGGCCGGGAAATTTTCCTGACCCATGCGGTTAGGGTCACGTCGCTCGCCAAGAGGACCGAGTACCGGGTCGATTATTTTTTCAACCTTTTATCTTCCCTCAAACTGGACCCGGAAGAACGCAGATTCCTGCCATTGAAGAAAAATCAGGAAGACCAAGTGGTCGAGGAATTCCTTGCAAATACCGGTTGGAAAGAAGACCAGTTTTTGATCGCCCTTCATCCCGGTACATCCAAACTGCCAAGGGGTTGGCATGTGGAACGTTTCGGTATTTTGTGTCAGAAACTGGCCAAGGAATACCCCGTCAAAATCGTTGTCCTCGGACAGGAAAAAGAAGCGGCACTGCTGGCGCAGATACGCCGGTTTTCACCCGACCATGTGGTCCCCCTGCCTCCGAATATGGATTTGCCGGAAGTCGCCACGCTCCTCGAAAGGTGTGATTTGTTCATCGGCAACGACAGTGGCATGATGCATCTCGCCAGCATGGTGAACACTCCCGTGGTGGGTATTTATGGTCCGGGAAGCCCTCTTACCAGCGGACCCTTCATGGACCCGGAGAAAATTGAAATCGTGAGCAAGAACTTCGACTGCTCTCCCTGCCGACAGAAATTTTTCAAGGAGTGTAAACCCTCACCGCATAACAAACCCTATTGTCTGGAAGATATCAGCGTGAAGGATGTTGCCGAAGCGGTGGACCGATTGCTGAAAAAAATAGAAAGCAAAAAAGCGGCCAGCGTGACGCTGGACCCGAATTAAAACCACTTTCATTGCTACAAACATTATCCTGACAAAAGATTTTTTCTAAAAAGAAACCGGGTCTTTTTTGCCTTTCACTTTTTTACCCGCCGAATAAGTCTGATCGACGAAATTTTCGCCGAAGCAATAAAACATGTCGCGGTAATCGTTGGTTTTGAGCACGATGAAATCCGCCCGTTGACCGGGGAGGAGTCCGCCATAATTCTTGTGGCCATCCAGCGCGCGGGCGGACCCATGAGTTGCCGCGATGAGCGCCTGTTCGGGCGTGATTTGGTACAGGGATTGGGCCAGGCCCAGTACGGTCTGCATATTGTAAGACGGGCTGCTTCCCGGATTGCAATCCGTTGCCAGGGCAAGGTGCACTCCCGCTTCTATCATGGCATGGACCGGCGGGGTTTTCTTTCCTCCGAGAAAAAAAGTCACTCCCGGCATGAGTACTGCCGTGGTCCCTGAAAGCTCCAGAGCGCGGATATCATGCGGGGTGCCGTGTTCCAGATGGTCGCAGGAAATCGCACCCAATCGGGCGGCGTTGTAACATCCTCCCTGGTGAGAGAGTTCTTCCACATGAGCCCGCAGTTGATGGAACCCCACCAGTTTTGCGTGCAGGAACAGCCGACGAAGATGGGCCACGGTGAACACATCGCGTTCACAAAAAATATCAACCCCGTCTGCAAGGTGGCGGAATTCGGGGAGATGCTCCATCACAAACTCGAAATATTGATCGATCGTTTTTCCCTTGGGAGCAGTGTGAGCGCCCAGATACGTGAGGGTGATGGGGACCTGCAAGTTTTTTCTGAGACGCTGGCCGACGCGCAACATCTTTTTTTCCGTGTCCAGATCGAGACCGTAGCCGGATTTGATTTCAAACGCCGTGGTTCCAAGCGTCATCATTCGGAGTACCCGTTGACGCGCCATTTCATACAAATCGTCTTCTGTCGCCTGGCGGGTGGCTTTGACGGTACTGAGTATGCCGCCGCCATTTTTCAGGATGTCCATATAGGAAGTTCCCGCCATTCGCTGTTCCATTTCGTCCTTGCGGTCGCCTGCGTAAATGAGGTGGGTGTGGCAGTCCACCAATCCGGGGAGAACGGACCTGCCCTCTAAATCGACCTCCCTGAAAAAATCATGGTGATTGACCTCCGAGTCACGGATCACCTTGTCCACTTTTCCTTGGCTGACCAGCAGGGCGCATCGGGTTTTCTTCACCAGTTTCGGAGTTTCTCCACCCGGTTGCACCTGAATCAATTCACCGATATTTCTAAAACAAGTGACCTTTTCCATTCAGACTCCTTATGACCAGCGTGACGCTGGACTCAACCAGCCTGGGGGCTGGATCCAATATTAACGCGCTATGGGTTTTTGAAGAATCATAAGTTACCTTATTATTTTGGCAATGAAACGTTTTTTTCTTTGGCGATGGTTTTGGCGATTTCATATCCGGCATCCACATGACGGGCGACGCCCAATCCCGGATCGTTGGTCAGGACCCGGTCAAGACGGTCCTGCTTTTTCCTGGTTCCATCGGCGACGATGACCATTCCCGCGTGCAGGGAGTTGCCGATGCCCACGCCGCCGCCATGATGAAAACTGACCCAGCTTGCGCCCGATACGGCGTTGACCGCGAAGTTGAGAAGCGGCCAGTCGGCAACGGCGTCACTGCCATCCATCATGCCTTCCGTTTCCCGGTTGGGAGACGCAACACTGCCGCAGTCCAGATGGTCGCGCCCAATCACGATTGGGGCCGCCACTTTTCCCGATTTGACCAGCCGGTTCATGACACGTCCCATTTTCGCCCGCTCCTCAAAGCCCAGCCAGCAGACCCGTGCGGGCAAGCCATGAACGGGAACCTGCTTCCTGGCTTTTTCGATCCAGCGGCGGAGTCCGGTCTTTTCCGGAAACGTTTTAATCACCGCATCGTCCACCGTCCACAAGTCCCTTTTCCTTCCCGACAGCATAGCCCAGCGGAAAGGGCCCTGTCCCTCACAAAAAAGCGGGCGGATATAGGAAAGCACAAATCCCGGATAAACGAAGGAACCGTCTTTATTGCGAATATCGAGTCCACCAAGCTCCGCTTGGCCCCTGAGGTTGTTGCCATAGTCGAACACCACCGCCCCACGGTCCTGAAAACGAATCATTGCGCTGGCGTGTTCGACCATCGTGGCCAGAGACCGTTTCCGGTATTCGTCCGGGTCCTTGTTCTTGAGCGCCATCATCGAGTCATAGCTCCCGTCTTCCGGAACATAGTCCATGAGATCATGCGCCGAGGTCTGGTCGGTCACGATGTCGGGGATTCGGCTGAGTTCGAGAAGTTTTTTTGCCGTGGTGGCTCCGTTGGCGATGAGCCCCACACTCACGGGTTTCTTTTCCGCCAACCCTGTGTCTATCCATTCCAGCGCCTGGGTCAATGATCGGGTGGCACGCACCAGGTAACCTTCGCGGAGCCGACGTTCCACCTGGGCCGGGTTGACTTCAGCAACCAGGACACAGGCTTCATTCATGGTTCCCGCCAAGGGTTGTGCGCCGCCCATGTTGCCAAGTCCGGCAGTGAAAATCCATTTTCCAAGAAGGCTGGAAGCGCCAAATTCTTTTTCCCCACAGGCTCCAAAGGTTTCATAGGTTCCCTGCAAAATTCCCTGAGTCCCGATGTAGATCCAACTGCCAGCCGTCATTTGACCGTACATCATCAATCCCATGTGGTCGAGATGATCAAAATGGTCCTGGGTAGCAAATGCGGGAACCAGGTTGGAGTTGGCGATAATGACCCTGGGCGCTTCGCGATGACTCTTGGCGATGTAAACCGGTTTGCCGGATTGAATGCAAAGCGTTTGATCGGGTTTCAGCCGCTTCAGTTCATAAACAATTCGGTGATATTCACGCCAGTTGCGGGCGGCGCGACCGGTTCCTCCGTAAACGATCAATTGTTTCCAATCGAGCGCAACGCGCTCATCCAGATTGTTGTTCAACATTCTGAGAGCCGCTTCCGTATCCCAGTCACAACATCGCAATTTCAGCGAGGTGGATGCCCTTGGCGATCGTTTGGGACATAGTTCCATGGCCATTGGGCGTTTGCTGGAGGAGCGTTTCATTTTTGATTCCCACCAGTGGGTTTCATACTCCGTAGCTTGCTACGGCTTTTAAATAAAAATCCTTGTCGGATACCTAGCCCGCTTGCGCCGGGGTCGTTCATTTCCTTTCGGGAGGCGACTCCCAGACAGAAATAATAAAACATCCCGGCGGCCAGCCGACCTGTGCGTTCGTCTTCAATCGCCGGGTTGTATTCCGAAAGGTCAAAAAGAGATACCAGAGGGTGGAGCCCGGACTGCCAGGCAATAGAAATCGCGTCTCGTGCGCTCAACCCCAAAACTCCGGGACAGGAGACACCCGGCGCATCCGATCCCGCGATGGAATCGAGATCGAAACTGACAAACAGGGAAGAACAATCCGCTGCCAAATCTCCCAGCGAAGCCTTAAAACTATCGACTGCCGGTCCCTGCTTTTGAATATCATCCAACCACAGGATGCGTCCGTTTTTCCTGCGAACGTATTCTGCGTGTTCCTCACTGCACTGGCTCCCTTGAGCGGCAAATTCGATAAAGTTTTCTCCCTTGAACCGGTTATCTTCCAGTAGCAGACGAAACGAGGAACCACTGTGGGCCCGCCCGTCTTTCAAAGGCCGAACGTCCAAATGGGCATCTACATTGATGACGCCCACGGGATTTCCTTCATGATGATGGAGGAGGGCGGAAACGTTGGGGTAAGATTGATCGTTGCCCCCTCCCACGACAAAAGGGATTCCCCCTTTTTCAAGAATAGAGCCGACTTTTTGAGTCAACCGGGTGTGAGCTGTAGGAAGCGGGATTTCAGCGGGAATGTCACCGGCATCGGCAATCGAAAGAGCCGACAAGTCGATATCTCTTTCAGGATTGTGAATTGTGCCGAACCCCTGGAGCCAGGATCGAAAATTTTCCGGTCCCAGCCGGGCTCCTATCCGGCCTCCATTAATCTCAACCCCCTGGTCATGGGGGAACCCCAAAAGAACGATATCCCCACTTATTCCGGATCGAATGATATCCCACAACCTAATATCGTTCATGACATGTATATAAGTCCTGCCGGACCGTTTGTAAACAACCGGTTTTCCGGGGGGTACGCTCGTTGAAAGTCTTGTATGCTGTCCCCATATTTGTTATATTCTAAGATCGCCAAGTCAGTAATAATATTCATTTTAAGGAGAATGCCCAATGTCCGCTGCCGCCGAAGCTTTAAAAAAGGCTATGGAACATGAAAAATTAGCTCTTGAAAGATACAAAGAGGCTATCAACTGTTCCACGCACGACGAAACCAGGGAAACCCTGAAAAAGTATGCTACCGAGAAAAATCAACAAATTGATTCCCTGCACTGGATGGTTCTCGCTGAAGCGGGGCAATTGGAAACTGGAGATACCGAAGCTGAATCGCAGGAAACCGAGGCCCCAAAAAGCAACGCAAGCAAGTGTCCGTTTTCCGGAGCCCTCAAGGAAATGGGAGTCGACATCTCCAAGATGGGAGAAATGTCCTCCGAAAATATGGAAAAGATGATGGGCGGCATGTCGCGTGAGGAAATGGCCAAATCGATGGGACTCAGCCATGATGCGGATACCGAGAAAAAAGCGGAATCCTGATACCCATCCGCTTGCGTCCTGGACCATATTCCATGTCATCTCACAAACCCATAGAACTTCTCGTTGCCTGTGGAAGTTGCGGAATTGAAAATTTGATCCCTGATTATATGCCCGGCCTGTCGGCAGTGTGCAGTCAGTGTCGGGAGGGATTGATCGCTATGGAACTCATGGACTCCCACAAGGAAGTCGTGTGTGGAGATTGTGGGATGATCCTGCTCCTGCTAAGGGACACTGAAATCACTATCGGGGAATCGACCTGCCAGTGCGGAAGCTCTAACCTCACCCTGCAAGATTCCCCATCGATCCCTCTGCTTGCCGAGGAAGCGAAAGCCTCCAAAGTGCCTGGGGATGATGAGGCGGTAAATTCCGATTTCGACTGGTGCCGTCCGGCCCCAATTGAAAAAAAATTGGACGATTATAACGATGTGTTCGACGACGATCCAGGATATTGATCCGGTTCGGCTTACCCTTCCCGTTAAACTTTAAACCCTGAGTGAAATATAATCTTATTTTTCAATGGTATTTCATTGTAATTTACAATGAATCCCACTTATAATCATATAGTTGCTTGAGGCTCAAACAACTCCTGGTTTGAATCCGCAGGATTGTAACCAATCAGTTACCAAACCGTAATCGCAAGCGCACCCTTAATGCTTTATATTATAAGTAACTCACTTGAGCGCGAACTATTCTTATGATGAGACAAAAAGTCCCGACCTCAAAAGACTTGTGGGAGGATAATCTGGAGCAAGCCGCTTCCCTGATTCAATCCAACCAGACCTTTCTGTTCAGCGCCGATATCGATCCTGACTCTGTCGGTTCGATGTTGTCACTCGCGCTCTATCTGCGGATAATGGGCAAACAGGTTTATATCGTTATTTCCAATTCGCTTGGGGAAAACCTGGATCACCTGGAGAAGATGATCGAATACAACAGCATCCACACGCTCCGCAACACAGATGAAATCGCCGGAGTCAAGGATGTGGTCGATGTGGTCATTTTTTGCGACACGGCCAATACAAAACTGGTTCCCTTTTTTTCGTTTATCAGAGAACATCTGCTTTCGCGGGATATCCCGGTCATCGAAATCGACCATCATTTTGGCGCCGACAGTGAAAAACTGGTGGACCAGGCAGTGACTCTTTACCGAAACGCCAATGCCACCACGGAAATTACCGGGGAGCTTCTTAAAAAAATCCACCGAAAAAATCCTGACCTGCCGCATCCTTTTAACCAGAGAAATATTGTTATCAGTATCCTGACGGGTATTCTGGGCGATACGATGGGGGGAAGAGTGGTTTCCCATAAACAAAGTTACGTTCATTGGGTGGGGACTCTGAGCAACAAGCTCAAAAGAAATACCCGCTGGAGAAAACCCAATGGAGTCCGTCCTGGAGATGACAGAAAAACCAAGTTTGGGAATCCCCGGCAGATTCAGGAATATATGACCCGGCTTTCCAGGGAACAGGAGATTTGCATCGACGCCTTGAAGAAACGAATGGTGACGGATGGCGAGGTGGGATCGTTGAACCTGTTGAACTCGACTTATTCCGAAGTCAAGGATATCTGTCGGCCATACAATTCTCCCTGGTTTGCCTATGTTCTTGGTTTTCTTTTAAACCAAATTCCCGATTCACCCGCGAAAGTGGGGTTCCTTTATTTTCATGGGAAAAATGCGGAAGATAAAGACTGCATTTATATTAAAATGCGCCGGTCCACTCATTATTCAGGCGTTGACCTACGAACAACCGAGTGTCACTTGAGAACCATCTTCCAGGATAAATACATGGGCGGCGGCGGGCATCCCGGCGCGGTTTCTTTCCGTGTCCATCCGCATGATGAGAACGATTTTCTCGGTAAAATCGAGCAGGTCGAACAAGCCATCAAGAAAAGCCTCGTTTGAGCCCACCAGCGTGACGCTGGACCCAACATTCACGTGCGATGGGTTTTTTGCTGATGGAATAAATTGCTTCATTCGGAATTTTCATCTGTGCATTTTTTCTCCTGGGCTGGTGAGCGAAGCGAACGTAGCCCACTCTTCCTCCCCACGTCGTGGGGGTTCAAAATCCGGCTGAAAATCAGGCGGTCAAAATCATTGAATGTCCGCAGGATCAGCAACGCGGCAAAATAAATCACCGCGCTCAAAAGAACCGCAGGAATTAGAGGCAGAGAGTCCCAGCCAATCAACAACAGGGCCATTCCCCCGGAGGCCAGCAAGGGCCGCCAGATCAATGTCGGGATTCCTGTTCTGCCGCAAATTTCCCGGACTTTAAAATAGTAAGCTGAAAACACCAATCCCTGGGTCAGCGTAGCGGCACAGGCCGCGCCGACCATGCCCCATTTCGGTATCAAGAAAAAGTTGAGAAACACATTGAACACTGCCGCTCCGCCGGCAATCTGCAAAACACTTCGGGTTTTGTCTTGTGACAACAAAAGGTAGGAAGCCAAATCATTCAGGCACAACAAGGGAAATCCCAGGGCCATGATCTGCAACACGGGTCCTGCGGTTTCAAACGAAGTCCCGTAAAGCAGACCCAGAATCCGCGAGGCGAGCAGGATCATGCCGACTGAAACGGGGATGCAGAACAGAAACAAATAGCGGACGGTTTCTTTCCAGATTTTTTGGTAATGATCGCTCCCCTCCTTGAACGTTTTCGACAATACCGGAAACACTCCAAAACGGATGCTGGCAATCAGCAAAGAAAGCGTTTCAATCAATTTGAAAGCTGATGAATACCATCCCGTCTCCAATTTTCCGCGCAGGAAAAAAATCAGCACCGCGTCGATGCGAAAATAAATATATGTGAACAGGATCAAGCCACATATGGGCAGGGAGCTCTTGAAAATCTCCCGCGCCAATTGACGGTCGTGTGTTGTCCTTTTGAGACCCTGTCTGACGGCCATTTGCCGGCGAGTGGCTATCAGAATGATGACGGAAACGAAAAGAAAGGCGGATGAGAAGAGAACTACATCGCCTCCCCAGAGCAACACCGCCAACCCTAGAATAAAAAACAAGACTCTTTGGGCAATCATCAAAATGGACACGATCTCCATGCGCTCAAAAGCGCGGAACACGGCCAGGTACATTTCGGTATAACCATTAATCATCAACGCCAACCCAATAGCGATGGCGGAAAATAAACTTTCATGTCCCAGAGAAGCCATCGACAATGCCGCCGACAAAATCAGGCCCATCATCAGGGACAATTTCCATTTCAAGGCAAATACGTTATGGAGGCAGGCGGAGGCTTTTTCTGAATGGCGGCTGACTTCACGGGTCAAAAAAGTGCCGAGTCCCGTATCGATAAAAACGATGAACGCCCCGGTGGCGGCAAAAGCAAAACTGAAAATGCCGTAACCTTCCCCTCCCAGAAACCGGGCGGCAAAAATCTGGGTCACAAGCGCAATAATTTTTGAAGATCCTTCCGCCGTGAACAACCAGAGGGAATTCTTCACCAGTTTTTCCGCTTTTTCGGCTTTTTCCTTGAGAGGTTCATTCGTCATTCTAATAATCACCCGTTGACATTAAGACCTTTGCGTAAAGGCGGTCATTTCCTTTGGCGCGGGAGTGTAAAAATCCCCCCAGTCCCCTTCGCGGAAGGGGGAGCAGGTTCCCCCCTTTTTAAAGTACCCGTGCCGGGCATGAGAGCTAATGTTAAATACTACAGGGGATAGGGAGATTTAAATCTTTTCCATGTTTTGCACAGCTCTTGTTGGCATATACATGGGAAATTTTTCTGAAAATATCAGGACCCGGAAGGTTCCAGATGAATTCTCTTGATATAGAGAAGCTCCATCGAGTTCATTTCGAGTCCTTTGACATGGGGTTTGACGAGCATGTTTTGCACCTGAATAAAAAGCGGAATCATAGCCGCATCCGTTTCCGTTAAAATCGTTTGCGCTTCGTCATAAAGGGCTTGTCGCTTTTTGGGATCGCGGATGATGGGACCGGCGGCCACCAATTCGTCATAACGGGCATTGGCCCAGCGCAGGCGGTTGTTGCCGCTGGTGGAAATGAACAGGTTCATGAAATTGTCTGGATCGGGAAAGTCCGCCCCCCAGCCCAGGCGGAACATGGCCGGCGCGTCTATCTCCAAACGACTGAGAAACACCTTCCACTCCTGGCTTTCAAACTCAATGTTCACCTTGAGATGTTGTTTCCACTGGGCCTGAAGAAACTCCGCAATGAGCAGATTGCGATTTTCCGTGTTGAACATGGCCTGAGTTGCGGGAAACCCTTTTCCATCCGGGTATCCGGCTGAGGCCAATAGCTGTCGCGCTTTTTCAGGATTAAATTTGAGTCCGATATCCGGGTTGTACCCGAACATGCCTTTTGGAATCCATGATGATGTGGGAATCTCGCCGCCTTTGAGGATGACTGGACTCCCTATCAGCGGCACTTGGTGGGAGAGTTGACACGGAAGCCGTCCTGCGAGGCAATTCAATTCGAGATGCGAGTGAGCACCCATGCGCTGCGGCCGGTCGCCCGTAGTGTCACGTGGACTCGGTATCTCCCCGCGCTCGGCGATTTCAGAACGACGGAGCCCGACCTCATTGTCGAGTGCAAGCTTGTTCGAACGCCGAAAGGCCCCCAGCGATCGGCATCCGATACAAGGCAGCAGATTCTCCGGCAGCTGAGTACGGCAAAGGATCAAATTCCGAGTACCGGACTTCCTCACGTCGTTGCGGTTGGCTTCAACGAAGCGTTTTCTTCGAGTGACGCGAAGAAGAAAGCAAGGGCGAGCGTGTTTCGGTCTCCAGAACTCAACACCGTTCCAAACGATGGTTCAGGTTGGTTCGGGTCAGCATTCAGCGAGACGGACCGGCGATTCACTCCGAGAGAGTGTG
>JADFGI010000336.1 GCA_022567815.1 Nitrospinota bacterium | reverse complement strand
CATTGGCGATGTTGGGGCTTTGAGGGCTCTGGCTTTCCTGTTGGGTATAAATTCCCGCTTGCGATGGTTCCTCTATATTTCCTTTTTTTTCTCTTTAGGTGTTTCTTTAAAGGCTAGAACCACACCAATTACAACTACCCCGCTAGCCAAGCCGATGAAGAGGTAAGGAAGCCAGGGATATTTATCTGGCCCCCATGTCGCCAAAGCCCCAGAAATACAGGCTAAACCAAATCCTGCAAAACCCAGTGGGTGGGTGACGACTTTTGTCCATTTGCTCAGGTCCGGCATGGGAGTGTTCCCTCGGAGTATTTTTGCCCAAATTAGCATGGTTGCGGCCATCGGGCAAGAAAAGCAATCATCTGTATTCCCATCGGCTTGTCCCTGGAAAGGCATCTGTGATTTCAACCATCCCCTCACCCAGCCCTCTTCTCCTTCGACAGGCTCAGGATGACGAGGGAGAGGGATTGATTGGGTTAATTCTTTCTCTGCGTCTTCTGCGGCTTTGCGGTGAAAATTTAACAAGCATAGGACAAGCTCCGTCGAAGCAATCCAGAAGACCTGGATCGCCGCGCCTCTGGTAGCGGCTCGCGATGACGAGAATGACGGTTTTCCGGGGCTCGTGAGCGTAGCGAGCGGAGCCTTAAACTTTCCCTCTCGCGGGAGCGAGCGGGATGCGATTGCGCGATTTCACCAAACCTGCCATAATACCGCCATGAGAAAAATTGTGATCATTGGCGGCGGTATTGCCGGTCTGGCGGCGGCTTATCGCCTGCAGGAGGAGATCGGCAACGGCGCGTCTCTGCAATGCGTTGTCCTCGAAGCTATGGACCAGTTTGGCGGCAAGATTGCCACCGAACGGTTTGACGGATTCATCGTCGAACGCGGACCGGACTCGTTCATCTCCCAGAAACCGGCGGCGATTGAGCTGTGCAAAAAACTCGGCCTGGGCGACCGGTTGGTGGGAACCAATCGGGAGCAAACGAAAACTTATGTGTACACCGGAAAAAAACTGGTGACCATGCCGGACGGTCTCAGCCTGATGATTCCCACCAAGTTCCTGCCGTTTGCCTTTAGCCCGCTATTCAGTTGGCCGGGCAAAGCGCGCATGGCGTTGGATTTGATCATTCCCAAAAAACGCGGCAATGGCGACGAAAGCCTGGCCTCTTTTATTCGCAGGCGCATGGGAGAGGAGGCCCTGAGGAAAATGGCGGAACCGATGCTGGCGGGAATTTACGCGAGCGATCCCGAAACCATGAGCATCAACAGCACGTTCCCGATGTTCGTGCAGACGGAAAAAAAATACCGTTCCCTCATTCTGGGGATGCTGGCCCGAAAACGCCAAATGCTCACCCAGAAACCGGACAAAAACCATCAGCCGTTTTCTCTGTTCATGACGCTGAAAAACGGACTGGGGGAAATGGTGGACGCGGTGATCGAAAAATCGCCTGACGTTTGCTTTCGCGCCAACACCAAAGTGCGCGAGGTGACGAAACATGAATCCGCCTGGCGTGTGGTTCTCGAAGATGGAGAAACCATCGACGCGGATGCCGTCATTTTCGCCACCCCGGCAAAATTGTCGGCGGATTTCCTGCAACCATTCGCGCCCAAAGTGGCGGAGTTGTTGAGCCAGATCAAATACGTTTCCACGGCGACGGCTACGTTGGCTTATCGTAAGGAGGGGTTCGCCCATCCATTGAATGGATTCGGATTCGTCGTTCCCCGGACCGAGGGACGGAAAATTCTGGCCTGCACGTGGACGTCTTCCAAATTCCCCCATCGCACGCCGGAGGGATATGTCATGCTCCGGTGCTTTGTCGGCGGGGCGTTGAATGAAGACCTCGCGGAGCAGGATGAGGAAGCAATTGCGACGATGGTCAAAAAGGAGCTTGCCGATCTCATGGGCATTCATCAGGAACCCGAAATCTGCAAAGTCTTCCACAATAAGAAAGCCAATGTGCAGTATAGGGTCGGCCACGCCGGGTTGATCGACTCCGTGCAAAAAGAATTGAACGCCTTCCCCGGACTGTTTCTCACCGGAAGCGCGTACACGGGTATCGGAATACCGGACTGCATACAAAACGGAACGCGGACGGCGGAATCGGCGATTAAGTTATTTGCGGAAGAATCCCAAATAGAGGATTAGCATCTTAAAGTACGGATTCAAGGAGAAAGTCCGAACCCAAACCAAGAAGTGTTGAGCATCGTAAGCAAACTCCCCCCACGGGGTGTGGTGCTTCACTCGCATAATGAACTATAGGAGTTTTCCATGAAATGGGCTTCAGCGATATCAACCCAGGATAATATAGAATCCGCCATCGAAGAGGCGACGGAGAAAATACTGTCCCAACTGGAAGGAAAATCGGCGGACCTCTCGGTCATTTTTGTTTCGCCGCATTTTGCCGAGCACTATAACAAAATCCCTTCCATGATCGGCGAGCGGTTAAAACCGGGATTGTTGTTCGGCTGTTCCGGGGGCGGCATCATCGGCGCGGGGCAGGAAGCGGAACAACAACCTGCCTTCAGCATCACCTGCGCCCACTTGCCGGGAGTGACTATTCAACCCATCCAAAATGAAACGACCGAGTTGCCGAATCAGGATACCGGACCCAGCGTCTGGCGCGATTGGCTTGGAGTCCCGGCGGAGAGTCAGCCGCATTTCATATTTCTCGCCGACCCGTTTTCGTTTCGTGGCGAGGAGTTTCTTTCGGGAGTGGATTTTGCTTATCCCAACAGCAAAAAAGTCGGCGGCCTGGCGAGCGGAGCTCAGTCCCAGGGCGGCAATGCCCTGTACCTGGGGGATAAGGTGTATTCCGAGGGCCTGATAGGGGTGGCCTTGAGTGGTAATATCGAGCTGGACACCATCGTGGCCCAGGGTTGTCGCCCCATCGGGCATGCAATGCAAATCACCAAATGCAAACAGAACATGCTGTTGGGACTGGACAACGTTCCCCCGATGGAAGTTTTGCAGGAAATCAATGAGTCGTTGAACGAAAATGACCGCAACCTGATGAAGACCTCCCTGTTTCTGGGAATCGAGATGGATCCATTTAAGGAGGACCCCGGACAAGGGGATTTTTTAATCCGCAACCTCATGGGAGTGGATCATCAATCCGGAGGGCTGGCGATAGGCACTCTGTTGAGAGAGGGGCAACTGGTGCAATTTCACCTGCGCGATAAAGTCATGTCCGCGAAAGACCTGGAGTTGATGCTGGCCCGGTATCAGTCTGGCGGCAAAGCCGATGACGCCTGCGGAGCGCTTCTATTTTCCTGTCTGGGGCGAGGGCAAAATTTGTACGGCAAGCGCAACCACGACACCGATATGTTTAAAGATAAAGTGGGCGAAGTCCCGCTGGGCGGATTTTTCTGCAATGGGGAGATCGGTCCCGTGGGGAAAACCACTTTCCTGCATGGGTACACCAGCTCCTTTGGAATTTTTCGCCCCCAACCGGGTAACGCTGGAGAATAGACCGGGGCCAGCGTGACGCTGGACCCAACCAGCCTGGGGGCTGGCCCCAGTATTAACGTTCTATGAGTTTGTGGCTGACGAAATCTTACGCAGTGCTGAGTTTTTCGTCCTGATATTTTTCCAAGAGTTTTCGGGCCCTGTGAGCGAAGCGAGCGGAGCCTAGAG